>NZ_JAAOQS010000022.1:0-100194 GCF_011603105.1 Rhodococcus sp. A14
GAAAAGCTACGCCGCCACCGCTGGGATCAGGACGAACTGCAGCTCGAGCTGCCCACGCTCGGCACCGAGGCCATGGTCCGGCGCCTCGGCCGCGCCGGTCAGGACGCGATCTTCGCGCTGGAGTTCACCGAGCAGGCCGCAGCGGCCGCGTCCGAACAGG
The DNA here is from genome assembly GCF_011603105.1 of Rhodococcus sp. A14. Classification (NCBI taxonomy): domain Bacteria; kingdom Bacillati; phylum Actinomycetota; class Actinomycetes; order Mycobacteriales; family Nocardiaceae; genus Rhodococcus; species Rhodococcus sp. A14. The sequence continues at coordinate 161 of NZ_JAAOQS010000022.1, forward strand.
TGACCGTCGCCCACAGCCAGGACAGTGCGGCCGCACCTACCGACGGCGTTGCGCTGGACGGCGTGGCGTCCCATCGGACCCGGCCGACCCCGTATGGCGACGTGCAACGGCAGCTCACCGCATCCGCTGACGTCGACGGGCTCATTCGCGTCGTCGGAGGCCCCGGCACCGGCAAACGCCACCAGGCCTCGAGATGGCTGCGCCGGCACACCGGCCAGGAGCCCGAGGTCGTCGCCGCCCGCGACCTCGCCGCGGATGACGCGGTCCGGGCTCGCGGGGAAGCCGCGTTGCGCGAAGGTCGCGGGATCGTCGTGGTGGGAGGAGACGATCTCTCCGACAACCTGTGCGCGCGTCTGGGGGACTTCGCCATGATCCCTCGCCCCGGAGTCCCCGCGGTTGCCCGGATCATCGTCATCGAACGCACCGGCGATGTGGACAACGACGGTGCAAGCGCCGGTCCGGCAGCGGTACGGGTCCCCTCCCTCGCGGACCTGCGCGAGGAACTTCCCGACATCGTGCGCGCGGTCGCTGCCGAGCTCTTCCCCGGCGCGCCGGCGCTGCGGTTTTCCCCCGCTGCGCTCCAGTGCCTGTTGGCCTGGCGCTGGCCCGGTAACGTCGCCGAGTTGACCCGGCTTCTCACCGCCTTCCCGTATCCGGTTCGCAGCGGCCTGATTCAGACCAAGGACCTGCCCGCCCCCATGCGACAGACGGCATGGTCCTCGCTGAGCCGCTACGAGCAGGCCGAGCGTGAGACGATCGAGGGCGCCCTGCGTGAAGCCGACGGAAACAAGGCGCGCGCCGCCAAGATTCTGGGTATCGGCCGTACCACCCTGTACCGCAAGATGCGGGCCCTGAAAATCAATGCCGACGAACGAATGACCGCCCCCGGTCCGTGATCTCGGGGCGATGCGCCTGCCATGACTGAACAGACCCCCGACAATGTGTCCGGGGTCTGGTCATTGTCCTTGACGGACTAAATCGTCGTGGCGGCTGCGGATCGCTCGCGATTTTCGGGGTGCGATCGACCCAGCAGTTCTGCACTTCGCGGACCGCCGAGCAATTCTGCGGGAGTCTTCGACGTCTCGCGCATTCCGATAACCGCGAGCGCAGCGATTCCGGTGGCAATCGCACCGAACATTGCGACCGGAAGCCAGTCCGACGGGCCCGCGCCGAGGAGCACGGCCGCGATGAGAGGTGCGAATCCTGTAAGGAGGTTACCGATCTGGTTGCTGACCGCCATGCCGGTGAATCGAACGGGTGCCGGGAATTGCTCGGCGAAGAACGACGTCCACACGCCGTTGTAGCAGCTGAAGAACAGCGACATGTTGATGAACGCGAAGATCGCGATCAGCAGGATATTCGTTGTCGAAATCGCCCACAGGTACGCGAAAATGGTGAGCGCGCAGCCGACAGCGCCGATCAACATCGTTCGCTTCCGGCCGATCATGTCGGAGAGGTAGCCGGCCGCCGGGATGCCGAAGATCGACAACGCTATTGCCCCGGAGATGATGGCGAGCATTGCGCCCCGATCCACCCCGACCGAGGTGGCATACGACAGGCTGAACACAGCGAACAAGGTTTGCATCGACGCCATCAATGATGCTCCGGCGACTCGGATCACGTCGCGCCAGTGATGCGTGATCACGTCGTTCAGCGGTCGCTTCCGGACTTGGCTTCCTTCTCGCGCTTGGGTGAACGCCGGAGTTTCGTCCAGATGGCTTCGCACGTAATAGGTGATGACGACGACTACGGCGCTGAGCCAGAAGGGAATTCTCCAGCCCCAGGTGTAGAGCGCGTCGTGGGGCAGCATCGCCACCGGGAGAAACACGACGGTCGCCAGTGAACAACCGACGGCGTAGCCGACCATGACGAAGCTGGTGAAGAATCCCCGGCGCCCGACCGGGGAATGTTCCACGGTCAACGTCGACGCTCCCGCCGATTCGGCCCCCGCGGAGAATCCCTGGACGATTCGGAGGGCGACGAGTAGTACGGGGGCGATCAGGCCCAGCTGTTCATATGTCGGAAGACATCCGATGGCAAAGGATGCGACGCCCATCATCACGACGGTAGCCAGCATGACGCGTTTTCGGCCGAGTCTGTCGCCGAAGTGCCCCATCACCACCGCGCCGACGGGGCGGGCCACGTACCCCACGGCGAACGTCGCGAATGATGCGATGAGCGCGACGGTGGGGTCGCCGGAGGGAAAGAACAACACGTTGAAGACCAGAGCGGCTGCGGCGCCGTACACGAAGAAGTCGTAGTACTCCAGTGCGCTGCCGAGGAGCGCGGCTGTCGCCGCACGACGGGGAGTCATCGCGGGCGGCGACGATGTTGTACGGGTCATGTGTTTCTCCTGAAACAGACTCGGTGGTGGCAGGGCGGGGCCCGAGGGCGTGTGTGACCGCCGGCGGCGGATGGGCAACATTGTGATGGCCGCCATGGCGGGGTGGATCAAACGTAAGAGCATGTTTCAACCCACATGTGTTCCGCTTTGGAACACCACGACACCTGGGTAGTTGACCGATACTGGAGGCACCCACCACACGCCGCACCCGGCGTACCGAGGCTCGCCGGCCGCGTGAGCTGACGTTCAATTCGTATTTCGATCTTCTGGAGACAAGCGTGACCGCCACCGTGACCCGTGATCCGAGCACCCAGTTGGACGACGACTTCCGCGACAGCCTGGCCCACACGCGGGCGTTCGTACGGAACGTGGTGGTTCCGCGTGAGCAGGAGATCGACGAGGCCGATGCGACACTAGACTCCGGTGACTGGTGGACGCGTGCCGCGTGCCGTGATGCCGAACTGGCAGTGTTCTTTTCGCCCGACGATGAACGCGGCCACGCCCGCGATCGGCGTGAAACGCAGGCGCGGCAGATTTGCCGGCCCTGCCCCGTGCTCGCACAGTGCCGCGATCACGCACTCGTGGTGGGCGAAACCTACGGTGTTTGGGGTGGCATGACTGAAGGGGACCGAAGAAAGCACAGCCGCCGACTCCGCCGCGGTAGCGTCGACCGCTCGAATCCCTGCACGCGTGAACCGTTGCCGACGTTCCTCGTTCGCACGCTGGTGGGGCGTCGAGGGGTCGCCCCACCCAGTGATGCCACGCGGACCTGGAAAGTGCGAAGTCGCAACCGGGATCACTCTCGTCCGGCTGCAGTGGTCCGTGCTCAGTTCGTGAGGGTCTGAGAGGGGGGTACCCCGTACTTGCGGCGGTATTCTGCCGCGAAGCGCCCTGGATGGGTGATACCCCAACGGAATATGATGTCCAGGACTGTTGTTGGTGGCACCGATACGGTCAGGTCCGTGTGTGCGCATTCGAGCCTGACGTCGTGCAGGTAGGCGAAAGGCGTCATCCCGACGTACTCGCGGAAGGCCTGTTGCAGTCTTCGCACGCTGACTCCCGCTATCTCGGCCATGTCTCCGGGTGTCCACGCTCGGGCAGGATCATCGTGAATCGCTGTGAGAACTCGCTTTACGACGCGGGGGCGGTCGGTGAACCGCCCAGGTTCCTCGTCGGGCACCGCTGCGAGGACGAAACCTGTCGTGATGGCCCCGGACAATTGGTCGAGCATCAAGTTGTTACGCAACAGGTTGTCGTTGGACGCGATCTGGTCGTAGGTCGAACGCAGGAATTTCAGCCAACTCTGTGCGGTGTCGCTGCGGAGATCGAGCTGCAGGGGTAGTCGCCGTCCGGGCCGGTCCAGAATGCGGTCCATTTCGCGTCGCAAATAGTCTTCGTCGATCTTGAATCCGATCAGGCGGCATTCCGCGTTCCAGTGCGGGATGACCGTGCGGACATTCGGTGGGCATGCGGTGGCCTGCCCTACAGCAGAGACGACTTCGGTGCGCTCGATCACCGACTTCATCTCGCCGCTGACCGGGATGTTGATGCCGTAGGCACCGGGGTGTTCCGACACCACGGTGACCTCACCGCCGAGCGCCATGTGCGTGATGCGACATGATCCGAGATCGACGCTTCCCAGTGACGCATGGGGTTTGGCTCCGGCAGCCAGTGGCCTCATTACATGCGGGAAGTACGCATCAGCGACCGCTTCGTGGACGTGGTGCCAATCCTCGAAGGGTGGGGTATCGCCAGTGTTCTCCACGAGAGTCGTACCAACCTCTCCAGCGCGGCCCAGGATGATGCCGCGTATGACAACGTCGCTTCTAGTGAGTTATATCACCAGGAAAGCCTCACCGGGCCCGCGATTTCTTCGTTGCGTTGAGTGGATAGCCCCTTCGCTGAGTGGATCGCCAGCCCTGTGACCCCAGTCATACCTTGGGTTCGCACCCCGAAGTCGAGCGACTCGGCCAAGCGAACGAAAGCAGGTGGCCACGCATGGACGCACGCACACTACGTGACATTTTCGGGCAGTTCGCCAGCGGCGTCACCGTCATTACCTGCAGAAATGCCGACGGTGAGCCCCACGGCGCGACGGTCACGGCGTTTACCTCGGTATCGCTCGAACCCGCGCTGTGCCAGGTGACGCTCACCCGCAAGTCGAAGGCGTGCGGGTTCCTCAGTGACGCGCCGTTCGCGGTGAACATCCTCGGCGCCGATCAGGTGGACACCGCGATGCACTTCGCCGGACGTCCGCAAGTACCCGGCCCGGTGTGGGCTGACGGGCCGACCGCTCCCCTGCTCTGCGGGGCTGCCACCACACTGTCCTGCACACCGTGGGCGCAATACGACGGCGGTGACCACATCATCTTCATCGGCGAGATCGTCGACGTGACCACCAGCAATGACGACCCACTGTTGTTCTACCGCAGCAAGTTCCACAACCTCGGCAGCTCCTCCGCCGGCTCCGCGTGGAACGGGTCGATGGACGACCCACACAGCGGCTGGTTCGACGCGACCACCTCCTTCACACCACTTCACCTCATGGCGGGGCAACCGGCGTAGTCCGCACAACTCCCCACCACTGCCCCACAGCTCGAACGTATCGAAGGGAACACCATGACCACCACTGCCCCTGTCACTGACGTGGCCTCCATCGACCCGACCCAGGTCAATCCAGCGGCGGACGCACCCGTCAACCAACCCCAGACCTATGCCACGCGGCCGATGACCGGCGACGAGTACATCGAGTCGATCACGGACGACCGCGAGATCTGGTTGCACGGCGAGCGGGTCAAAGACCACACCAACCACCCGGCATTTCGCAACTCGGTTCGCATGATCGCCCGGTTGTACGACAACCTGCACACCGGTGAGCACGTCGACACCCTCACCTGTCCGACCGACACCGGCAACGGCGGCGTGACGATGCCCTTCTTCCGTACCGCCAAAACCACCGAAGACGTTCTCGCCGACCGCGACGCGATCGCCACCTGGGCACGGATGACCTACGGCTGGATGGGCCGCTCCCCCGACTACAAGGCCTCCTTCCTCGGGACGCTGCACGCCAACAAGGAGCTGTACTCGCCGTTCCAGGCCAACGCCGAACGCTGGTACCGCGAGTCCCAGGAGAAGGTCCTGTACTGGAACCACGCCATCGTCAACCCCCCGGTCGATCGGCAGCTCCCGCCGGATGAGGTGGGCGATGTGTTCATGAAGGTGGAGAAGGAGACCGACTCGGGCCTGATCGTGTCGGGTGCCAAGGTGGTGGCCACCGGTTCGGCGATCACCAATTACAACTTCATCGCCCACTACGGTCTGCCGATCAAGAAGAAGGAATTCTCGCTGATCTGCACGGTGCCCATGGGGGCGCCGGGGGTGAAGTTGATCTCGCGGGCTTCCTACGCGCAGAACGCAGCGATCACCGGAACACCGTTCGACTACCCGCTGTCGAGCCGCTTCGACGAAAACGATGCCATCCTCGTCTTCGACAAGGTGCTGGTGCCCTGGGAGAACGTCTTCATGTACGGGGCCGTCGACAAGATCAACACCTTCTTCCCGCAGTCCGGCTTCCTCCCGCGCGCCATGCTGCAGGGGTGCACACGGCTCGCGGTCAAGCTCGACTTCATCGCCGGTCTTCTGATGAAGGCCCTCGACTGCACCGGAGCCGGCGGCTTTCGCGGCGTGCAAACCCGTGTCGGCGAAGTCATCGGCTGGCGGAACCTGTTCTGGTCACTGACCGAATCGATGGCACGCGACCCGGAACAGTGGATCGGCGATACTGTGATCCCCAAGCTCGAATACGGCCTGACCTACCGGATGTTCATGATGCAGGGCTACCCCCGGATCAAGGAGATCATCGAACAGGACGTCGCCTCCGGGCTGATCTACCTCCCGTCCTCGGCGGCCGACTTCAAGTCGCCGGAAATCCGACCGTACCTCGACAAGTACGTGCGCGGCTCGGACGGCATCCCGGCAGTGGACCGCGTGAAGGTCATGAAGGCACTGTGGGATTCGATCGGCAGCGAGTTCGGTGGGCGTCACGAGCTGTATGAACGCAACTACTCCGGCAACCACGAGAACGTCAAGGCCGAGTTGCTGTTCGGTGCGCAGGCCACCGGCGTCGTGTCCGGCATGAAAGGCCTGGCGGAGCAGTTCATGAGCGAGTACGACCTCGACGGCTGGACTGTCCCGGACCTCATCGGCAATGACGACGTGTCCTACTTCGGCCGCAAATAGTCCCGGAACACGCTGGTGCGCCGGGCGGCCGATCGACGCCACATCCACCGATCGGCCGCCCCCAAGGATCCGCAGTCCCCGCGGACATCGGGTAATTCCCATCGGCCGCACGTCATGCCGGACGGCGCGGCCCGACAACCAGCGCAGAACCAGTCAGGAGGGCCCAGTGGAAAGTACCCAGGGCGGCGACAGCGGCGCCATGAACCTCGACGACAACCATGTCGTCACTGTCCTGCCGAACCAGCTCCGCATCGGCGTTCGAGCACACGAAACGATCGTCGACGCACTGCGTCGTCAGGGCTACCGCACTCGGTACAAGTGCCGGCGCGGTGGATGCGGAGCCTGCCGGGCGACGTTGCTCGAAGGGCAGATCACCTACGTCGCCCAGGTCAGTGCACCCGTCATCGACGGTGCCGACAACGACACCGCACCCGATACACAGAAATTCCTGCCGTGCAGAGCAACCCCGAAGTCCGACGTGATCTTCGAACTCGGGCCGCGGGACCGCCTCGAGAACGTCCTGGCCGGACTCGGCGGGGCCCGGCCGTGCGAGACACGACCACACCCCACCCCTAACTCGACGAAACATTAGGAAAGGTACCCATCATGTCCGTGATGCGACTGGGCTACGTCCACATCAATGTGACCGATCTAGCCGAATCCAAAAAGCACTACATCGAGACCCTCGGCATGGACGCCGTCCACGAAGAGGACGGCACCATCTACCTCAAGTCATGGGACGAGGCCGATCACCACTCGGTCGTCCTCACCGAGGGCGGCGTCGGATTGGTCAAACTGGGCTACAAAGTCTCCGATGAAGCGTCACTCGCCGACATCGAGCAACGCGTCCGCGCGTTCGGAGCATCGTACGAGCGAATGAGCAAAGGAGACAACCAATCCGTCGGCGACGGCTTGCGAATCACGCTGCCGTCCGAACACACGTTGGAGCTCTACAGCGACATCGAATACGTTGGCACCGCCACAGGATTGTGGAACCCGGACCCATGGCCGCGGGACGGAATCCGCGGCATCGGGGTACCCCGCCTCGATCACACGCTGATCACCACCGAAGAGCCGGTGCTCCTCGAGCGCTTTTTCTCCGAGGTGCTCGACTTCCGGCCGGCGGAACGACTGGTAGGCGGCGAGGACAACACCGAACTCGTGGCGTCCTGGATGTTCTGCGGAGACCAACCACACGACATCGCCTTCGTGCAGGGCGAGAACGGCAAACTGCATCACTTCGCCTACCACATTGCCGACTGGTCAGCCCTTCTCCACGCTGGCGACATCTTCTCGATGCACGACGTCCCGATCGATTTCGGTCCCGCCCGGCACGGCATCACGCGCGGCGAAACGATCTACTTCTTCGACCCGGCAGGCAACCGCAACGAGGTCTTCTCCGGGGGATACCGAACCGGCAAGGATTTCCGCACCATCACATGGACCATGGACCAGGCCGCCCGCGGCATCAACTTCACCCACCGCGAACTCGACCAGGACTTCCTCACCGTCGTCACCTGAACCGTTCCCCGCGGCACTCTCGACACCCACGGGCGCCGAGCCCGCCCGCTCCCTCCACCCGACCATTCTCCTCGAGGAGCCACCATGACGACCTCAGTCGAACACAGCCCAGAAATCGCCAAGACCATCGTGGTCAACGGAATAGCGACGAACTACCACGACCAGGGCGACGGCGCACCGGTCGTTCTGATCCACGGATCAGGACCCGGTGTGACGGCGTGGGCGAACTGGCGCACAACGATCCCGGTTCTCGCCGAGAACTTCCGGGTCATCGCCCCCGACATCCTCGGATTCGGATATACCGAACGCCCTGACGGAGTCGAATACAACTCCGCCACGTGGACCGACCACCTCATCGGTTTCCTCGACGCCCTCGGACTCGACAGAGTGTCCATCGTCGGCAACAGCTTCGGGGGCTCACTCGCCCTGCGCATTGCGACCGAGCACCCCGAACGTGTCGACCGCCTCGTGCTGATGGGAAGTGTCGGGGTGCCCTTCGAGATCACCGACGGACTCGACGCCGTCTGGGGCTTCAAGCCCTCGCTACCCGGCATGCGCGAGTTGCTCGACATATTCGCTTACGACCGCTCACTGGTCAACGACGAGCTCGCCGAACTCCGACTCGCTGCCGCAACTCGCCCCGGTGTGCAGGAAGCATTCAGCGCGATGTTCCCCGCCCCCCGGCAGCGTGGCGTCGACGAGATGGCCGTCGATGAAACCTTGATCGCAGGCTTGGAGAACGAAACCCTTATCGTGCACGGACGCGATGATCAGGTCATTCCCCTCTCGAACTCGCTTCGTCTGCTCGAACTCATCACGAACTCGCAGCTGCACGTGTTCGGGCGCTGCGGTCATTGGGTGCAAATCGAGCATTCAACCCGTTTCAGCAAGCTCGTAGCCGAGTTCCTCTCCGAGTAGGGGGGCGGAGCACCCACCGCAGTCGGTACCCCCGGGTGTCGGTGTGGGGATACTCTGGGATCACTGCCCGCCGACGACGGGACGACTCGAGCCGGCCACCGGTGTGGTGACGCCGACCGGGATGGGGCGTGCGATGACCGAATTCGATCCGCTTGCCACCCAGCGCGACAACGCCGGGAACATAACGGCAGAGCTGGAGGCAGCCGGATTCACCGACCTCGAAGAAATCGGCCGCGGAGGGTTCGGCGTCGTCTACCGATGCCGTCAACCGCATTTGGACCGCACGGTCGCGGTCAAGGTACTTGCCGCGGACCCGGCGCCGGAGGATCTGGAGCGGTTCCTGCGCGAGCAGCGGGCGATGGGCCGACTGTCCGGGCACCCTCACATCGTCACCGTTCTGCAGGTGGGCACCACCCCGGCGGGCCGACCGTACCTCGTGATGCCGTATCACCGGTACGGCTCGCTCGACGCTACGATCCGCCGCACCGGCCCCCTGAACTGGGCCGATACGGTGAACATGGGGATCGCGTTGGCTGGGGCGCTCGAGACGGCCCACCAGGCCGGGGTGGTGCATCGCGACGTGAAACCGGCGAACATCTTGCTGACCGAATACGGCGACGCGCAGTTGGCGGATTTCGGGATCGCCCGAATTCCAGGGGGCTTCGAGACCGGTACCGGTGTGATCACCGGTTCGCCCGCGTTCACCGCCCCCGAGGTCCTCGCAGGGCAGAGCCCCACCCCGGTATCGGACATCTACAGCCTGGGCGCGAGCTTGTTCTGCGCGCTTACCGGGCACGCCGCGTTCGAACGCCGCAGCGGCGAGCAACTCGTCGCCCAGTTTGTGCGGATCACCACCGAGCCGGTGCCGGATCTGCGGGATCCGGCCATTCCCGATGCGGTGACGGCGGTGATCGGACACGCCATGGCCACCGACCCAGCGGCTCGGCCACATACGGCGGCGGAGTTCGCGGACGAGCTGCGCGACACTCGGACCCGGGCCGGAGCGCACGCCGACGAGGACCCGCCGCTCCGCGGTCCCGCAGATGTGCACGTGGGCTCGCCGAAATCGGTGCCCGTGCCGGCCGAGCCTCTCGCAGGCACGCAACGGACGCGGCTTGCGCCGCCGACTCCGGCGACGAAGTTCCGGCCACCCACCGCACCGAAGGCCCTGGTGCCCCGGGCACGGCTGCTCGACGTCTTGCGGGCGGCGAGGCGGCGTCGGCTGGTGCTCATCCATGCGCCCGCCGGGTACGGCAAGTCCACCCTCGCGGCCCAGTGGCGCGAGGTGCTCGTCGCCGGAGGCACGGTAGGTGCGTGGCTCTCCGTCGACAACGACGACAACAACCTCGTGTGGTTTCTCGCGCATCTGATCGAGGCGATCCGACGTGTGCAGCCCACTCTGGGTCACGATCTCGGTCAGGTACTCGAGGACCGCGGCGACGACGCCGACCGCTACGTGCTGACCTCACTGGTCAACGAGGTCCACGATCGGGGCCTGCCGGTGGCGGTTGTGATCGACGATTGGCACCGGATTACCGATTCCGCGACCCTCGCCGCCCTGGGCTACCTGCTCGACAACGGCTGCCACCACCTACAGCTCATCGTCACCAGCCGGACCCGATCCGGACTGCCGCTCGGTCGAATGAAGGTTCGCGACGAACTGGTCGAGGTCACCGCCGCGGACCTGCGGTTCGATCTCGACGAATCCACCCGCTTTCTCGTCGACGTGAACGGACTCGCACTGGCGGACTCCGAGCTGGCGGCGCTGACCCGCTCCACCGACGGATGGGTCGCCGCTCTGCAGCTCGCGTCCCTGTCGCTCCGCGGCAGATCCGGAGCGGGAGAACTGATCGCCCACCTGTCCGGCCGACATCATGCCATCGGCGAGTTCCTGGCCGAGAATGTGCTGAACGCACTCGAACCCGAACTTCTCGACTTCTTGATGGCCACTTCGGTTCCGGAACGAATCTGCGGCGAGCTCGCGGGGGTCCTTGCAGACACGACCCGCGGACAGGCGCTGCTCGAGGAGGTCGAAGAGCGGGATCTGTTCCTGCGCAGCCTCGACGACGACCGCGACTGGTTCCGTTATCACCATCTGTTCGCGGAGTTTCTCCGTCGCCGGCTCGAGCGCGACGCACCCGAGCAGCTCGCACGGTTGCACCGGAAAGCGTCGGACTGGTTCGCCGACCACCACGCTCTCGGCGAGGCGGTCGATCATGCACTGGCCGCCGGCAATGACGACCGTGCCGTGGACCTGATCGAGTCGCACGCGATGAGCTTGATCGAAAGTTCGAAGATGGGCACGGTCCTCGCTCTGGTCGCGAAACTGCCCGCGTCGCTCGCACAGGACCGGGCCCGGCTCCAGATGATCGTGGGGTGGGCCAACGTTCTGCTGCACCGACTCGAGCCGATGCAGGCTGCCCTGACGCGGGTCGGGGCCGCCCTCGACGAGCACACCCTGACCGAGGCGCAGGCGATCGATCTGCGGGTGGAGGCAGCCGTCATCGCCGACGTCGGACGGTGCCACGCCGACGTCATCGACGGGCCCGGCGAGCAGGTCCGCGAATGTCTGAAGCGACCGGACACCTTGCCGCCCTTCGTTGTCGCCGCCGCAGCCGACGTGACCTCCTTCGCGGACATCCGCAGCTTCGAGTTCGACGCCGCCCGTCGCCGGCAGGACTGGGCGCGGCGCTACCACCAGCAGACCCGCGGCCCACACTTCGGGATGATCGGGCACTGTTTCGCCGGCATCGCCGCCAACGAACTTCTCGACATCACTGCCGCCGAGGGCCACTTCCGCGCCGCCTGGAACCTCGCCGTCGCCTCGGTCGGAGTTCACTCGTATGCGGCACAGCTGTCCGGTGCCCTGCTCGGTGACCTGCTGTACCAGCAGGGCACGATCGATGAGGCCGAGCGCCTGCTGGACGCAAGTTACCGCCTCGGCGCCGAGGGTGGCGTCGTCGATTTCATGCTCGCCAGTTACGGCACCGGCGCCCGGATCAAAGTCTTGCGCGGGGACATGCCCGCGGCCGTGCGGCGGTTGGACGAGGGCGCCGACACCGCCCGGAAGTTGTCATTGCCGCGGCTCGCCGCGCGGATCGACAACGAACGGATTCGCTGCGGAGTGGAGCCGGGCATCGAATTCCGCACTCGGACAGGGAAATCGGTGTCAGAACATCATCCGTCCGAGATCGGCACACGAACAACCGAACTCGACGAAGATTCCCAGATCAGAATGCTCTTGACCGCACACGCCTACGACCAAGCCTGTGCCCGTGTGGAGGCGGTGGTACGGGCACTCGAAACAGCGCGGCGACCGCGGGTCCTCCTCGAGGCCAGGATGCTGCACGCCCGGTGCCTGGCCGCCGCGGGAAGGGTCGCGGACGCGAAACAGGTCCTCATTCCCGTTGCCGCCGACTGTGCCGAATACGGGTTGCCCCGGCTGGTGGCGGACGGCGGCGAACCCGTCACCGGACTCCTCACCGACATCGCCGACGATCAACGCCACGGCCGCTGGCAGCCCGAATGGCCGTCCATCCCAGCGCCCTTCCTTGCTCAGACGTGCCCGTCCTAATTGTTGCGGGGCATGGCGTTGTAGACACCGAGCGGAGTATGAACTGAACGAAGCGGACGGTCCGGCCTTCATGCGTCAGGCCGGGCTCTGACCGCTCAACCTCGCGCAGGATCGGCCGCCCGCTTACAACCAGTGCGGTGGCTGTTTCAGATCCCCTTCGATTCCTACGCCGACGGTGCCGCGTCCGGCGGCCCACCGCACGACCGCGGCGAGGGGCCCGGACACCTTCTCCGCGGGCTGTGAATCCGGCTGCACCGCAACCGGTTCACCTCCGTCGACCGCGAGTATCAGGCGTGTGCCGAGGTCCTTGCGCTGCCACATCCCGACGATGTCGGTGAGCAGCGACTCGAGGACCACGTCGGGGAAGTCGCCGAACCGGCCACCGTTGCCGAGGTCCACCGCATGGATCCACACCTCCCGGGTGCGCATCCACGCCGTCTCCGACACCGGCACCAGACGGCCCTGCGCGGTGCGGACCTGCGCCTCCCACGCCGAGGCGGGCAGGTTGCGCCACTTCTCGTCGAGCCGGGCGACGGTGTGGTCGAACAGGTTCCGCAGCGCCGCCGCCGACAGGGTGGCACCCTCGGCGATCTCCCGGCCCCGCTGCTCCGCCGACGCATACATCGGGGTCTCCACGCCCGACGCCGCCCAGTCCAGCAGCCGGCACAACGCGGCCGCGTTGTAGCCGACGTGCGCCACCAGGTGTCGCCGCGACCACCCGTCCAGTGCCGTCGGCTCAGACAGTTGCTCGTCGGTCAACTCGGCCAGGCGCTGCGCGAAGTACGCGGTACCGCGGCGCGCGATCAGCAGCCGCTCGGACAGGGGAAGGTCGTGGAAACCCACCGGGTGCACCCTTACTTGACGATCGTCGTGTTGCGGACGGTGCCCAGGCCCTCGATGGTGACCTCGACGGTCTGCCCGTCCTGAATGTAGAGACCGGGCTTACGGGCGTGCCCCACCCCGCCCGGGGTGCCGGTGATCACCACGTCACCGGGCTGCAACGTCACGATGTGCGAGATGTACTCCACCAGCCTGGCCGGGGTGAACACCAGATCGTCGGTGGTGGTGGACTGCACCACCTGCCCCTCCAGTGTGGTGACCAGGGTGCCGCCGAACGTGTACGAGTCGGTGGTCGTCAGGAACGGCCCGAAACCGCTGGTCTTCTCGAACGTCTTGCCCGGATCCCACTGCAGCGTCCGGTACTGGTAGTCGCGCATCGTGTAATCGTTCATCACCGAATACCCGGCGATGTACTGCTCGGCGTCCGCCTCCGGCACCTGATACGCCTGCCTGCCGACGACGAACGCCAACTCCCCCTCCCAATCCAACTGGGCGGCGGCATACGACGGGACGATCACGTCGTCGTACGGGCCGGTGAGGGCTTCCTTGAATTTCGAGAACAGGGTCGGGTACTCGGGCAGATCCCGGCCCATCTCCTGGATGTGGTTCGCGTAGTTCAAGCCGACGCAGATGATCTTCCCCGGATTCGGGACCACCGGGGCGTAATCGGCCCCGTCGAGGTCGACGGTTGCACCGGACGCGTTCTGCGCGAAGGTTTTCCAGTCCGGGTCGGCCAGCAGGGCGGACAGGTCCGCATACCCGTCGATGATCGTGGCGGCGGTGTCGGCATCGACGCGGACGGCGACGGTGGCACCGGCGCGGCGCAGGGTGGCAAGCTTCATGAGATTTTCAGGCTCCTTCGGAAATGTACGTGCGATCAAAGTGCAGGCGCTCGACGATGGGGGCGTCGGAGAACGCGAACAGGTCGAACTCGGTGTCGGCCTCGACCGACCACTCCGTCCAGGACGGGACGACGATCATGTCGCCCGTGCCGACCTCACGGCTCTCGCCGCCGAGGACGAACCGGCCCGACCCCTCGAACACCTGGTAAACGGTGGACCCGACATCGCGACGGGGCCGGGTGTGCGCACCCGCGCGCAGCCGGTGGAACTCGGCACGGATCGTGGGCATCACGTCCCCGCCGGTGGTCGGGTTGGTGTAACGGACCGCGGCATGACCGGGTTCGGTGGTCGCCGCATACCCCTCGTCCTCGAGCGCCAGTTGCTCGCGCAGCGCGGCGTCGGTGTGCTCCCACCGGTACGCCGCGATCGGCGAGGACGTCTTCGCGTCCAACCCGACCAGCGGCCGCAGCCCCGGATGCGCCCACAACCGCTCCGACCGCGACACATCCGGGGTGGAGTCGTCGGTGACGTTATCGGACCCGAATTCGAAGAACCCGGTGTCGGTGTAGTGCACGAACGGGATGTCCAGGCCGTCGATCCAGGCCATCGGCTGATCGGTCTCGTTGTGGTGACCGTGGAAATGCCAGCCCGGCGTCAGCAGGAAATCACCGCGCCGCATCGCCACCGGATCCCCGTTGACGACCGTCCACACCCCCTCCCCCTCGACCACGAACCGGAAGGCGTTCTGCGCGTGCCGGTGCTCGGGGGCCACCTCCTTCGGGCCCAGATACTGGATGGCCGCCCACAACGTCGGCGTCACATACGGCACCCCACCCAAACCGGGATTCGCCAGGGCGATCGCCCGCCGTTCCCCGCCCCGGCCGACCGGCACGAGGTCCCCGGCCCGCCGCGCCAGCGGATACAGCGTCGACCACTTCCACACGAACGGCACCGCCCGCGACGTCGGCGTCATCGGCATCAGATCACCGAGCTGGGTCCACAACGGATTCAGGTGTTCGCTCTCGAAGTCCCGGTACAACTGGGCGAGCGGAGCGTCGTCGACGTGCGGTTCGGTAGCGGTCATGGCATCGACGCTAGGAGGGTCGGCGTCCCGGCCGATACAGAATTCTTCTGTGCAGAATTGCTGTCAGGGTTCGAGGTCGGCGATGTCCACCTCGAGCTCGCGGATCGCGTTCTTGATCTGCGACACCAGCGGTCCCTGTGAGTGCTGCCGGAAGCGGGTGATCGGCACGGCCACCGTCAGCGCCCCGACGGCCGTGCGGGCCCGGTTCCGGATCGCGACACCGAACGCCGCGACCCCTTCCTCGGTCTGCTGCACGTTGACGGCGAATCCGACGGCGCGGGCGGCGGACAGTTCGCGCCGGAACCGCTCGAAGTCGTCGGGTGACAGACGGCGGTCGCCCCACTCGCGTTCGTCGTCGGCCAGATTCGCGGGCCGCAGGTACAACTGTTCGAGGGTCTCCCCCGGCAGTTCTGCCAGCAGAATGCGCCCGCCCGCAGTCAATTCCGCGTCGAGCACCTGCCCCTGACGGTCGCCGACGCGCAACATCCCGGTCGACTCGGCGGACGACAGGAAGCGCGCCTGGGTGCCGACGCGGATCACGAGGTTGACGGTCTCGCCGCACAGGATGGCCAGCGCTTCCATGTGCGGCCTGCAGAGGTCGGTGAATTCGCGCGTCCACCCGCGGCGGGCCGGGCCGGCGCCCATCGCCGACCCGGGGTGGTACATGCGTCTCTCGTCCTGAACGGCGAACCCCCGGTACACCAGCATCGCCAGCAGACGGTGCGCGGTGGACGGCGCGATGCCGAGTTCCTCCGCAGCGTCCTTGAGCCGCAGCCCGCCGACGTCGCGCAGCATCTGCAGCAGGCGCAACGCGTTGTCGACGGACTCCAACATGTACGTCGGCTTTTCGATCGTTCGCTTCTTCTGCACAGCAGAACTTTATTGCACGTGCGCTGTGCGCCGCATCACCCTCGATTCATGCCCCTCACTGCCACCACCGCGGCGCCACCGGTGAACCGCGTCGGACTGGACCGCACCGCCATGATCGCCGTCGTCGTCTGCTGGCTGTTCGTAGTCTTCGACGGCTACGACCTCATCGTCTACGGCAACGTCATCCCGAGCCTGCAGAAGGAATGGGGCATCAGCGCCGCGACCGCGGGCACGCTCGGCAGCCTCGCATTCCTCGGGATGATGATCGGCGCCGTGCTCGCGGGACGCCTCTCCGACGTGGTGGGACGCAAACGCGCGGTAATCGGATGCGCGATCGTCCTGTCCGTGTTCACCGCGCTGTGTGCGCTGGCGACCGGACCGGTCATGTTCGGCGCATTGCGTCTGATCGCCGGACTCGGCTTGGGCGGCCTCGTGCCGACCTCCAATGCACTTGCCGCAGAGCTGATCCCCGCGAAGTGGCGCGCCGCGGTGGCCACGATGATGATGTCCGGTGTTCCCATCGGCGGTTCGATCGCGGCACTGATCGGCATCCCCGTCATCCCGAACTGGGGTTGGCAGCCGATGTTCGTCTTCGCGCTCGTCCCGCTGATCCTGCTGGTGCCGATCGCGTGGAAGACGCTGCCCGATCACACCGCCGCGGTGACGTCGACGGAGGTGCGGCCGGCAACCGGCTTCAGCGCACTGCTCGGTACCCGGTGCCGGTCTGTCAGCATCATGTTCGCGCTCGCCACCATGGTCACCCTGCTCGCCTGGTACGGCCTCGGCACGTGGCTGCCCAAACTCATGCAGGGCGAGGGAACCGATCTCGGCAGCGCGCTCACGTTCGCCCTCGCACTCAACCTCGGCGCCGTGGCGGGCTCGTTCGTCACCGCGTGGGGCGGCGTCCGGTTCGGCACGATCCCCACGAGCATCGTCGCCGCACTCCTCGCGGGTCTCGCGTTGCTGACGTTGCTCACCGGCCCACCGGTGGCGCTGATCTACGTCATCTTCGTGCTCGCCGGCGTCGGGACACACGGAACCCAGTGCCTCATCATCGCGGCGGTCGCGTCCTACTACCCCGACTACCTCCGGGGCACCGCCCTCGGCTGGGCGCTGGGTGTCGGCCGAATCGGTGCCGTCGCCGCACCGCAGATCGGTGGCTTGCTCCTGGCCGCCGGACTCGGCGCGGATTCCAACTTCATCCTCTTCGGCGTCAGCGCGCTCGTCGCCGCACTGCTGCTCACCGTGATCTGGCGCCGCTTCCCCTCCCCCAGGTGAGTGCCACCGCGTGCCCCGGCACGCATTGCCACTCACATGCCCCGAACGCTCGAAACGAAGGAACTGTCATGTCGAATCTGCAGGACACACGCATCATCATCGCCGGAGGCGGGATCGGTGGCGCGGCCAACGCCCTGGCTCTCGCCCGGAAGGGCGCGAACGTCACGTTGTTCGAACGTGCCTCCGAGTTCGGTGAGGTCGGCGCCGGACTGCAGGTCGGACCGCACGGCGCCCGCATCCTCGACTCCTGGGGCGTGCTCGACGACGTTCTCTCCCGGGCCTTCCTGCCGAAGAACATCGTGTTCCGCGACGCGATCACCGCGGAGGTGCTCACCACGATCGACCTCGGCGCCGAGTTCCGCGCCCGCTACGGCGGACCGTACTTCGTCACCCACCGCAGTGACCTGCACGCGACCCTCGTCGACGCCGCGCGGGCTGCGGGCGCCGAACTGCACACGGGCGTCACCGTCACCGACGTGATCACCGACGGTGACAAGGTGACCGTCGGCACCGACGACGGCTGCAGGCACGAAGCGGACATCGCGCTCGGCATGGACGGCCTCAAATCCCGGCTGCGGGGGAAGATCTCGGACGACGAACCCGTGTCCTCCGGCTACGCCGCCTACCGGGGCACCACCCCGTACCAGGACGTCGCACTCGACGAGGACATCGAGGATGTGGTCGGCTACATCGGACCGCGGTGCCACTTCATCCAGTACCCGCTGCGCGGCGGCGAAATGCTCAACCAGGTCGCGGTGTTCGAATCGCCCGGTTTCAAGAACGGAATCGAGAACTGGGGTGGACCCGAGGAGCTCGAACAGGCCTACGCGCACTGCCACGAGAACGTCCGCCGCGGGATCGACTACCTGTGGAAGGACCGGTGGTGGCCGATGTACGACCGCGAGCCGATCGAGAACTGGGTGGACGGGCGGATGATCCTGCTCGGCGACGCAGCACACCCGCCACTGCAGTACCTGGCCTCGGGAGCCGTGATGGCGATCGAGGACGCCAAGTGCCTCGCCGACTATGCCGCCGAAGACTTCTCCGCAGGCGGAAACTCCGCGTGGCCGCAGATCCTGAAGGAGGTCAACACCGAACGCGCACCGCGCTGCAACCGCATCCTCACCACCGGACGCATGTGGGGCGAGCTGTGGCACCTCGAGGGCACCGCCCGCATCGCGCGCAACGAACTGTTCCGCACCCGCGACACGTCGAGCTACAAGTACACCGACTGGCTGTGGGGGTATTCGTCCGATCGCGCGTCATAACCGCTTCCCTGCCGGAATGGTTCGGCAGACTGGGAGCGTGACCCTCAACCTGGTGCAGACCCGTGTGTGGCGCGATGGCGAGTGCGTCGGCAAGGATTTTCCGCTTGCCGACGTGTCCGAACAGGTGAAGGACGAGAATGCGCTCGTGTGGGTCGACCTGTGCGACCCCGACCACGAGTGCCTGACCGAACTGGCGGCCGAGTGGTCGCTCGATCCGAACGCCATCGAGGATGCCGTCGCCCGCGGTGAGCGGCCGAAGGCGACGCGCTATGCGGGCCATGCGTTCGTGACCGCGTACGCCACCTGGTTCGAGACCGACGACGTCAGCACTCTCGGCGTCCTCGATTCCCGGCTTCGGCTCAGCCGCGTCTCCGCGTTCGTGGTGCCGAACGGGATCATCACGGTGCGGCGGGACGATCGATTCGACATGTCGCAGGTGGTGGAGCGCTGGGAGGAGGACCCCGCACTGCTCACACCGGGTTCCGGCGCACTCGCGCTCCTGCACGGACTGCTCGACGCCATCGTGGACGGGCAGTTCGAGACGATCGAGACGATCGACGACGCGATCGAAGCGCTCGAGGAGGGCCTGTTCGACGAGTCCGCGCGGACCCGGGAGATTCAGCAGCGCACGTACCGGCTGCGGAAGGAACTGGTGCAACTGCGTCGCGTCGTGCTGCCGATGCGTGAGGTGGTGGGCGCCGTCATGCGCGGGCGCGCCGAATCAGGACGCGACAAGTCGCCGGTTCTCGACAGCTTGTACACCGATCTCTACGACCACGTGACGCGCGCCGCGGAGTGGACGGAGTCGTTGCGCGACATGGTGGTGACCGTCTTCGAGACGAATCTGTCGCTCCAGGATGCCCGGCTCAACACCGTCATGAAGAAGCTCACCGGTTGGGCGGCCATCATCGCGGTTCCCACCGCGGTGACCGGGTGGTTCGGTCAGAACGTCTTGTTCCCCGGAGTCGGGCAGCTGTCGGGAATGATCGCCAGCACCATCGTGATCGTGACGTCGGCCACCCTGCTCTACATCCTGTTCCGCCGACGCGACTGGCTGTAGTCGGGACGGACACGCCCTCAGGGCGCCGTCTTCGCTCCTGGCGACCCGGTCTCGCCCGCGGGAACGGCGGCGGCCTCGCTCATCAGGCGGGTGATCTCGGCACGGTCGGCGTCACCGGGCAGCCCCCAGCCGGTCCGGTAACCGTAGAGGTCGGCGAGCGTGATCGAATGCCGGTTGCCGTCCGCGACCTCGACGTCCGACGCGGTGATCAGGCCCGGGTGCGCGACACCACACGCCTCGGCCACCTTGAATACGTCCCGGCGCAACGCCCGCAGGTAGTTCGCGGCCCGGACCGATTTGATGCCGGCGTCGAGTCCGTGTGCGAGCCAGGGGTTTTGCGTCGCAACACCCGTCGGGCACCGATCGGTGTGGCACTTCTGCGCCTGGATGCACCCGACCGCGAGCATCGGCTCACGCGCCACATTGATCAGGTCGCATCCGAGCGACATCGCCGCCACGGCATTGTCGGGCAGGCCCAGCTTGCCCGAGCCTATGAACGTGATGCCGTCGGTCAGACCGGCTTCCGCGAACTTGGCGTACACGCGCGCGAAGCCGCTACGGAACGGCAGCGAGACCGCGTCGGTGAACACCAGCGGTGCCGCGCCGGTACCGCCCTCACCCCCGTCGATGGTCACGAAGTCGACACCCCGCCCGGAGTTGCTCATCGCGTCGACCAGCAGGTCCCAGAACGTCGGGTCGCCGACCGCGGACTTGATCCCGACCGGCAGCCCCGTCTCGGCGGCGAGGAGCTCCACCCAGTCGAGCATGCTGTCGACGTCACGGAAGGCCGTGTGCCGGGACGGGCTGATGCAGTCACGGCCCTCCGGTACGCCTCTGATCTCGGCGATCTCCGGTGTCACCTTCGCCCCGGGCAGGAGACCCCCGAGGCCCGGTTTCGCGCCCTGGCTGAGTTTGATCTCGATGGCCCGCACCGGCGCCGACTCGACCAGCGCCCGGAGCCGCGCCAGGTCGAACCGGCCGTCCTCGTCGCGGCAGCCGAAATACGCGGTCCCGATCTGGAAGATCAGGTCTGCGCCGTTCCGGTGGTATCGGGAGATTCCACCCTCGCCGGTGTTGTGCAGGCAATCGGTGGCAGCGGCACCACGGTTGAGAGCGACCACGGCCGCCGACGACAGCGCCCCGAAACTCATCCCCGAGATGTTCACGATGGAGCGCGGGCGGAAGGCATGCGTCCGGCCGCGGGCGGCACCGAGCACCTTCGCCGACGGAATCGCGAGATGTTCGTCGGCATGCGGCATCGCCGAGGGAGGAATCTCCGAGAACGTCCGGTGCTTGATGATGGTGTAGCCGTCGGTGAACTCGATGTCGTTGTCCGTACCGAACCCGAACGTGTCGGTCACCCGCTTCGACGACGCGTACACCCAGCGACGCTGGTCCCGGGTGAAGGGACGTTCCTCGTCGTTGCCGGTCGTAATGTACTGCCGGAGTTCCGGGCCGAGCGACTCGAGCAGATAGCGTCCGTGCCCGACCACGGGAAAATTCCGGAGCAGCGCGTGGCGTCGCTGAACAAGGTCGTACGACGCGATCGCAGCCGCGGCGGCAGCCGGAATTGCCAGGACGTTCCACCGCTTCATGAATTCACCGTACGCGCGCGCCGCCACTCGGATCGGCTCCTCGCGCCAATTTCACCCCGGCACGGACCCCGGAGTCGGAGCCTCCTGCGACACCGAAAGCAGCACCCGCAAGTTGTCGGTGACCACCCGAGCGGAAATGGTCGGATCGATGGCGCGCTGAATACCCAGTCCGACACCGAGACTGAGGATGCTGCCGGCCGCATCCTCCGCGGGCACCGGCAGGACGACCCCGAGTGAGTCGGTGAACGACTTCAGCAGTGTCACCGTGATCTCCCGCGCGACCCCGAGAGTGGCTGTGAGTGCGTCGCGGAGTTCGGGATCGTGGCGGGACAACACGATCAGCTCGAACTCGAGCATGGTCCATCCGACGTCGCCGAGCGTCTTCTCCGCCCAGGACTGGAACGCCTCGAGTCGCTCCTCCATCGTGTCGCCACCGCCGAGCGCCTCGGCGATCTCCTGCCCCTTGGTGGCGTGGATGAGCCCGAGCACCTCGAGGCACAGTTCCTTCTTGTTCTTGAAGTTGGAGTACACCGCCCCCTTGGAATAGCCGGCCTCGTCGGCCACCTTCTCGAGCGACGTGGCCGCGTACCCGTCGGCCAGGAAGAGGTCGCGTGCAGTCGCGACGAGATGCGTCCGCGTGCGCGCCTGACTCTCCGACCTGGTCAATCGCGCCATGCTCACCCTTTCTTCGAAGCCCCTGCGAGAATATTCCAATTTTCATATACCGCCGGTATCTGGTTTCTGCTAGCTTCTAGATATGACTTCGAGTGACACACAACACAGCCGCGGACTGGTGATCGGTTGCGGCGGCACGCTCGGCGCGGCCTGGACGGTGGCGGCCCTGGTCGCCGTGAGCGACGCGCTGGCCTGGGACCCACGCGACGCCGACGTCCTCGTGGGCACGTCCGCCGGCGCCGAACTCGTCACCATGCTGGGTGGCGGGGCGGGCGTCGACGAACTGCTTGCGATGCAGCTCGGTGGGCCCACCCATCCGGCGCTCGACGGACATCTCGCCGCCGCACCGGGACGGTTCCCGCCGCTCCCCGGGCCGGGCCTCGGTTCGCCAGGGCTGTTGCGCCGCGGGCTGCCACCCGTGACCGCCGCGAGCGGGCTCCTCCCCCACGGTCGCGGCGATGCCGCCTGGCTCGACCGGCTCGCACAGCGGTTCGTCTGCAACTCCGGCTGGGTGCGCCACCCGGCGACGTGGCTGGTGAGCATGGACTACGACACGGGAGAGCGCGTCGCGTTCGGCTCACCCGGTGCACCGACCGCCACCCTGTCCGAGGCGCTGCGGGCGTCGTGGGCGATTCCCGGCTGGTATCCGCCGGTCCCCGTCGACGGCCGCCGGTTCGTCGACGGCGGCGCGGCGTCCACGGCATCCGCCGACCTGGTGCTGCCCCTCGAACTCGATGAGGTGGTCGTGCTGGCACCGATGGCGTCGACGGGCCGCATCGCCGGCCGCGGGGCGGCCCGGATCGAACGCCTGATGCTGCGGAACTGGATGAGTTCCGGGCTGGACGCCGAGATCGCGAAGCTGGAGGCGGCCGGCACCGGGGTGATACGCCTCGACGCGACCGCCGAGGACCTCGCCGTCATGGGTCCGAACTTCATGGACGGCCGGCGTCGGCTCGCCACACTCGAACATTCCCTCGTCACCACCCGCACTCAGCTCGCGAACGGAGTACGCGCATGAAGCATTACGACATTCTGATCGTCGGGGCCGGGATCTCCGGCATCGGAGCCGCAATTCGTCTGAAGCAGAGCGGAATCGACAACTTCGCCATCCTCGAGAAGGGGGACGCGCTGGGTGGGACCTGGCGCGACAACACCTACCCGGGCTGCGCGTGCGACGTCCCCTCGGCCCTGTACTCCTACTCGTTCGCACCCAACCGGGAGTGGTCGCGGTTGTTCGCCGGACAGGAGGAGATCCGCGGGTACATCGAGCGCACCGCCGCCGAACACGGGGTGCCCGCACACGTGAAGTTCGGCACCGAGATGCAGCGTGCCCAGTGGAGCGAACAGAGCAGGCGGTGGACGGTGGACACGTCCGCGGGCACGTTCACCGCGAACGCCGTCATCGCCGCCGCCGGACCGTGGAACGAACCGCTCGTTCCCACCATCCCCGGCCTCGACACCTTCACCGGCGAGGTGTTCCATTCCTCCCGCTGGAATCACACCTACGACCTCACCGGCAAACGCGTGGCCGTCGTCGGAACCGGTGCGTCCGCAGTGCAATTCGTCCCGGCGATCCAGCCGCAGGTCGAAATGCTGCATCTCTACCAGCGCACCGCGCAGTGGGTGCTACCGAAACCGGATCACACCCTGCCCGGCGTCGAGCGCGCGATCCTGCGCCGGGTACCGGGTGCGATCCGCGCGCTGCGACGCGTCGAGTACGCGATCATGGAATCGCTCGGACTCGGTTTCCGGCACCCGTGGATCCTGCGGGTGATCCAGCAGGTCGGCAAGGCACAACTCCGCGCGCAGGTGCGGGATCCGAAGCTGCGCACGGCGTTGACCCCCGACTACACGCTCGGGTGCAAGCGACTGCTGCTGTCCAACACCTACTACCCCGCACTCACCCGCCCGAATGTCGAGGTGCATGCCAACGCCGTGGAGTCGGTGCGCGGAAACGTCGTCATCGGCAGCGACGGCGCAGAACGGGAAGTGGACGCCATCATCTTCGGCACCGGCTTCCACATTCTCGACATGCCGATCGGTGCCACGGTGTTCGACGGCGACGATCGCAGCCTCGACGATCACTGGAACGGCAGCCCGCAGGCCTACCTCGGCACCACCGTCGCGGGTTTTCCCAACGCCTTCGTCCTCCTCGGGCCCGCGCTGGGCACCGGCCACACGTCGGCGTTCATGATCCTCGAGGCGCAACTCGACTACCTGATCCAGGCCGTCACCAGTGCCCGGAGCAACGGGTGGACCAGGATGGAACCGCGCCGGGAAGTGCAGGACGCGTTCAACGCCCAGGTCCAGGAAGCCCTGGCCACCACCGTGTACAACGCCGGTGGCTGCCAGAGCTACTTCCTCGACGCCAACGGCCGCAACAGCTTCAACTGGCCGTGGTCGACCGACCGCATGCGGCAGCGACTCGGCCGGTTCGACGAGGCGGCGTACGACGTGTCGTGTGAGCCGGCGTCGGCTACAGCGATCTCGCGATGATTCCCTTCATCACCTCGTTGGCGCCCGCGTAGATCTTCTGGACGCGGGCGTCCTCGTACATCCGGGCGATCAGGTACTCGCGCATGTACCCGTAACCGCCGTGCAACTGCACGCACCGGTCGATCACCGCGCACTGCTGCTCGGTGAGCCAGTACTTGACCATCGCCGCCTCGGACGGGTCCAGTTCCCCACGCAGGTGCGCCTCGATGCAGTGGTCCAGGAACACCGCACAGGTGCGGGCGATGGTCTGGCACTCGGCCAGCTCGAACGCCGTGTTCTGGAACTCGAACAGACTGTGCCCGAACGCCTGCCGCGACTTCGTGTACGCAACGGTGTCCTCCACCGCACGCGTCATCGCACCGGACGCCTGCGCGCCGATGATCAACCGCTCCTGCACCAACTGCGCCATCAGCTGCCCGAAACCCTGCCCCTCCTCGCCGAGCAGATTCGACACCGGCACCCGCACATCGGTGAACGACAACTCCGACGTGTCGGCCCCGTGCTGACCGACCTTGTCCAGCACCCGCCCGACAGCGAACCCCGGGCAGTCCCGCAGATCGACGATCAGCAGCGCCACCCCCTTGGCACCGGCCTTCGGGTCGGTCTTGACCGCCAGCACGATCATGTCGGCCGACGCACCGTTGGTGATGAACGTCTTCGACCCGTTGACGATGTACTCGTCACCGTCCCGGATGGCGGTGGTCTTGATCGCCTTGAGATCCGAGCCGGCGCCGGGCTCGGTCATGCCGATGGCGCCGAGAATCTCCCCGGTCGCCATCGCCGGCAGCCAGGTCTTCTTCTGCTCCTCGGTGCCGTACGCGAGGAGGTAGTGCGCGACGATGCCCGAATGCACCGAGATGCCGAGCGCGAGGTCGCCGGCATAGCCCTGGGCCTCGAACACGGCGAGATCGTGCGCGAACGTGCCCCCACCGCCGCCGTACTCCTCCGGGATCGAGCAGCACAGCAACCCCAGCTTGCCGGCCGCGAGCCACACCGCACGGTCGATGCGGTGCTGGGCGTCCCACTTCTCGTTGTGCGCGACCACCTCACGTTCGAAGAACCCGACCGCGAGCTCGGACAGGGCCTTCACCTCGTCGTCGTGCCACGACGGGATGTGCTTCTTCATCGCCTGCCCTGTTTCTAGACGCGCCGGAAGAGTGCCGCGAGGGCCTGGCCGCCGCCGATGCACATGGTGACGATGCCGAGTTCGAGGTCGCGGCGCACGAGGTCCTTCGCGAGGCGCAGGCTCAGGATCGCGCCGGTCGCCCCGACCGGGTGACCCAGCGCGATCGCACCGCCGTACGGGTTGGTCTTCTCCGGGTTCAGCTTCGCGTCCCGGATCACCGCGACCGCCTGCGACGCGAACGCCTCGTTCAGCTCGATCACGTCGATGTCGCCGGGGGTGGTGCCGGTCTGCTCGAACAGGTTCGCCAGCGCCAGCACCGGGGCGTATCCCATCAGGCCCGGGTCCATCGCCGCGGTCGCGACGGCTTCCAACGTGACCAGCCCGGTCAGGCCCTTCTCCTGCGCGGCGGACTGCGTCGCCAGCACCAGGGCCGCGGCGCCGTCGTTGATACCGGACGCGTTGCCCGCGGTCACCGAGCCGCCTTCCTCGAACGCCGGCCGCAGCTTCGCCAGGGTCTCGAGGGTGGTGTCGGGCTTGGGGTGCTCGTCGACGTCGATCGTCTTCGGGCGGCGGCCCCCGATCTCGACCGGGGTGATCTCCTCGGCGAACGCGGCCTTCGCGGCCTCGGAGGCGGCACGGCGCTGGGATTCGACGGCGAACTCGTCCTGCTGCTGCCGGCTGACGTCGTACTTGCGGGCGACGGCCTCGGCGGTGCGGCCCATGTGCACGCCACCGAACGGGTCGGTCAGAATCGCGACCGTGCCGTCGACGAGCGTGCGGTCGCCGAGTTTGTAGCCGGAGCGGGCGGAGAAGTCGTAGAACGGCATCCGCGACATGCTTTCGTCGCCGCCGGCGAGGGCGAAGTCCACCCCACCCCAGCGCATCTGCTGCGCCGCCGACCACACCGCCTGCAGACCGGACCCGCACAGCCGGTTGACGGTGTACGCGGGGGTCTTCTCGGGAAGTCCGGCGGCGAGGGCGACGCGGCGGGCGTTGTAGGCGTCCGGTCCGACCTGACCGATGCAGCCCATCACCACCTCGTCGATGTCCTCACCCGGCACCCCGGCACGGTCCAGCGCGGCCTTCGCGGCGGTGGCACCCAGTTCGTGGGCGGGCACGTCCTTGAACGCACCACCGAAGCTGCCGATCGGGGTCCTCGCGCCGTCGACTACCACGATCGGTTCAGGAGAATTCATGACGTGTCCTTCCGTCTCGCTACCAGTATGGAGAGATAGTAGGACTTCAAAGTACCCAGCGGTTCACGCAGGGCCTCCGGCACCTCGTCGGGTCAGATTCCGCGGATCAGATCGGCGCACTTCTCGGCCATCGTCATGACCGTGATATTGGGATTGACGTAGGGCAGTTTCGGCATCGCGGACGCGTCGACCACCCGCAGATCGCGGACGCCCTTCACCCGCAGTTCCGGATCGAGGACGGCCATCGGGTCGGTGGCCGCACCCATCCTGGCGGTCCCGGCGGGGTGGTACACCGTGTTGTGCGTCCGGTGCGCGTAGTCGATCAGTTCGTCGTCGGTGACCGCCTCCGGCCCGGGAGCCAGTTCCCTCGTGATCCAGCCGCGGAGAGGTTCCTGCTCGGCGATGCGACGTGCCAGCCGGATTCCGGCGAGCATCACCGCCTCGTCGTGGCCGTCGGGGTCGGTGAAATACCGGGGATCCACTCGCGGACGATCCCGGAAGTCACGGGACCGCAGCCGCACCGTTCCGCGAGAGAGTCCCTGCGTGACGTTCGGGGTGAGACAGAAGCCGTTGTCCGTGGTCGGGTATCCCCACCGGAGTGTGTTCATGTCGAACGGCACGCTGCCGTAGTGCATCATCAGGTCCGGATGGTTCAACCCCTCCTCGGTGGCGGCGAACAGACCGATCTCCCACCACTGGGTGGACGTCTCGACCATCGGCCGGGACGCCTCCCAGAACACCAGCCCCTCGACGTGATCGTCGAGGTTCTGCCCGACCCCGGGGGCGTCGACCCGAACCCGCACACCCATCTCGCGCAGGTGCACCGTCGGCCCGATACCCGAGAGCATCAAAAGTTTCGGTGTGTCGATGGCCCCGGCGGTGACGATCACCTCGCGGCGCGCGGACACGGTGTCGTATCCGATGAGATCGGGGCGCTGGTACCGCACGCCGGTCGCCGCCAGCGCGTCGTCGATGACGATCTCGCTGACCCGGCAGTCGGTGCGCACGTCGAGGTTGGGGCGGGACCCGAGAATCGGATGCAGGTAGGCGTGCGACGTCGACATGCGCGTGCCGTCCTCGGACGCGTTGATCTGGAACCACCCCGCCCCGTCGAGCACCGTCGTGCCCCGGTTGAACTGCACGGTGGGCAACCCGACCTTCGCCGCGGCCTCGAGCAGGGCCACGCCGCACGGGTCGTTCGGCGGGACGTCACGCAACCGCACCGGACCGCTGCGGCCGTGCTGCTCGCCGGGGGCGTCGTTGTTCTCCACCCGCGCCACGAGCGGCAGGACGTCCTTCGCGCCCCAGCCGGTGGCGCCCGCCGCCGCCCAGTCGTCGAGTGTCTCGGCGGGTGGCCAGAACGCGATGCACGAATTGTGGGAGGAGCATCCGCCGAGCACCTTGGCGCGGGCGTGCCGCATGAAGCTGTTGCCCTTCTCCTGCGGCTCGACCGGATAGTCCCAGTCGTAGCCTGAGTCCAGCAGATGCATCCATTGCGACAGCTCGAGGACGTTGCGGTCACCGACGTCGGACGGCCCGGCCTCCACGAGGCAGACGGTCACCGAGGGGTCCTCGCTGAGCCGCGCGGCGAGCACACATCCGGCCGTTCCCCCGCCTGCGATGACGTAGTCGAACACGGTGTCCGTCATGGCAGTTCACTCTCCGCCTCGTCCTTCGACGACGCCGCGTGCGAGGCGAGACATCCGATGTGGTTGCGGCCCTTCACCGCATACCAGAGGAGACCGAGCCCGAGAATGATGCCGATGTAGACGAACGCACCCCACGTGTTGTACCAGGGAGTGCCGTACACCTCGGGGCGCGGCCACGCGAGATTGAGCGCCATCCCCACTCCCCACAGCACGGCGAAGATGTTCACCGGAAGCCCCCACCGGCCCATCGTGAAGTAGCCGCTCTCCGCGAGTTCCTTCGGCGGCCACTGCCCCTGCAGGCGTTTCTTCAGCAGCGGCCCGGTGACCATGAGGTACGCCAGGTAGATCATGATGATCGCGATCGACGTCAGCACCGTGAAGATCTGCGGCTGACCGATGTTGATGACGAGGATGAACGCCGCGAGCACACCGATCACGATGGCGGGGACCACGGGCGTCTGATGCTTCGGGTTGACGTGGGCCAGCCGCTCCCCGAAGGGCAGCGCGTTGTCGCGGGCCATCGCGAACGTGAGCCGGATGGCCGCGGCGTGCACCGCGAGCGAACACACCGTGACCGCGACGACGATGCAGACCAGGAAGATCTTGCCGAGCGGCCCCCACATCACCTGCTCGACGATGTACTGCAGGCCGCCCTCGCTGCTGCCGATCAGCGGATCCTCGAGGTCGGGGGCCGACATGACGGCGAACACCAGGATCGCCCCGCCGATCACGAACGAGGCGAGGATCGCCCGCAGGATCGCCTTGGGCGCCGTCCGCCGGGGGTCGACGGTCTCCTCGCCGAGCGAACTCGCGGTGTCGAATCCGTACATCACGTAGCCCGACGCGAGTGACGCCACGAGGAAGACGGTCAGATAGCCGCCGCTCTCTCCGGCGCCGTAACCGTGGGTGGAGAAGAACACGTCCGGACCGCGAGTGATGTTGGCGGCGAGGATGACGGCGATGAGCACGGCCGCGATCAATTCGATGAAGACACCCGAACTGTTGATGAGGGCCATCAGCTTGACGCCGAACGCGTTGACGGCCGTGGTGAACGCGATCATGATGGTGCCGAGAATCACGGCGTTGGTGGCGAAGTCGTATTCACCGCTGCCGTCACCGATGATCTGGAACCCGCTCCACAGCCGCGGAAGGTTGAGTTGCAGCGCGAGCACGACCGCGGAGAGGGTCACGATCGACGCGGTGAGCATCAGCCAGCCCGACGACCATCCCACGATCCTGCTGCCGAGCAGCTTGGCCCAGTTGTAGACCGAGCCGGCGACGGGGTACTTGGCGGCGAGCTCCATGAAACACAGGGCGACGGCCATCTGCCCGACGAACACCATCGGCCAGGACCACAGGTACGCCGGCCCCGCGGTGCCGAACCCGAAGTAGAACAACTGGAACGTGCCGGTGAGAATCGAGATGTAGCTGACCCCCGCCGCGAAACTGGCGAATTTACCGAGGCTGCGGTCCAATTCCTGTTTGTACCCCAGTTCGCCGAGTCCACTGTCCCCCGGCGCACCTCCGTCACCCACTGCTCCGTGCCGAGTAGCCATGGTTCTCTCGCCTCTCCGTGCGCCGACCTAGCCGTTGTCGAACCACCCCGCCGCCGTGGGCGAGGTGTTGTGCCAGATATGTTTCGTCTCCTGGTATTCCGCCAGACCGGTGGGACCGAGTTCGCGCCCGTTCCCCGACATCTTGAAGCCGCCCCACTCGGCGGCCGCGGTGTAGTAGCCGAAGTCGTTGAGCCACACCGTTCCGTGGCGCAGACCGCGCACCATCCGCTCGCCCCGCGCACTGTCGGCGGTCCGGACGCCGGCGGCGAGGCCGTATTCGGTGTCGTTGCCCAGTCGCAGCGCCTCCTCCTCCGTGCTGAAGCGCTCGACCGTGAGGATCGGTCCGAACGTCTCCTCCTGCACGACGCGCATGGTGCGGTCGCAGTGGTCGAAGATGGTGGGCAGGTAGTAGCTCCCGTCCGCCAGCGCGGGATCGGAGGGCCGGGCGCCCCCGGTCACCAACCGGGCGCCCTCGGAGAGGCCGAGCGCCACGTACCGTTCGACCTTCTCCCGGTGGGCCTCGGATACCAGCGGGCCGGTTCGGCTCGCGGGATCGAGACCGTTGCCCATCCGGATCTTCTCCGCCCGCGCGGCCAGTGCGGCGACGAACCGGTCGGCGATGGACTCCTCGATGATCAGGCGGGTTCCCGCCGAGCACACCTGCCCGGAGTGCAGGAACACCCCGGTGAGCACCTGGTCCACCGAATCGTCTCCGTCGGCGTCGGCGAAGACGATGTGCGGATTCTTGCCACCGAGTTCCACCGCCACCTTGGTGACGTTCTTCGCCGCGGTCTCGAGGATGACGCGTCCGGTGGCCAGCCCGCCGGTGAACGAGATGAAGTCGACGTCGGGGGTGCCCGTGAGCGCGGCGCCCAGGACGGCGCCGCTGCCCTGCACGAGGTTCACCACCCCGGCGGGGGCACCCGCTTCGGCGATCAGCGCGGTGAACGCAATGGTGCTGAGCGGGGTCACCTCGCTCGGTTTGAGGACCATGGTGCACCCGGCGGCCAGCGCGGGCGCCACCTTCCAGGAGATCTGCAGCAGCGGGTAGTTCCACGGTGCGATGAGCACGCACACACCGATCGGCTCACGCACCACCCGGCTGATCACCTCGGGGCGCCCGACATCGACCAGATTGTCGGCTTCGACCGCGGCGAGTTGCGCGTAGTACCGGAACACCGACACCACGTCGTCTATGTCGATCCTGCTCTCCTCCAGAGTTTTTCCGGTGTCGAGCGTCTCGATGCGCGCCAGGGTCTCCTTGTCTCGCTCGAGGAGATCGGCGATCCTCGCGACCAACGCCGTGCGCTCGGCGACGGGTGTGTGGGGCCAGGTTCCCTCGTCGAACGCCGCGCGGGCCGCGGCGACTGCGCGGGTCGCGTCCTCCGGGGAGGCCTCGTCGACGGTGGCGACCACCGATCCGTCGGCCGGATTGATGCAGTCCCGGGTCTCACCGGAGCTGGAGCGGATCCACTGCCCGTCGACGAACAGGCCCGTGTTCAAGTGGTCATCGATCGACTGGTCCTGCATCACTCAACTCCGTGTCTCGCCGGAACGAACGCACCCCCTTTACGGTATGCCGTCGGAGTCGCGGTGGACGGGGATCGCGCACACATGTCCGATTCACGACGGTATCCGTTACCGAGAAGACTGTGTCCGGTAGCCGGACGCGCGTGCGCCTAGCGGCTGCGATAGCGTCGTCAGGCGAACTCTTCGCACATTCCCGGACAGGACACACCTAGAAACGGAGCACCCGTGGTCGCGATCGGCAACTCGGATCTGGACATCTTTCCCCTTGCCCTCGGTGGTAACACCTTCGGCTGGACCAGTGACGAACCGACGTCGTTCGAGATCCTCGACGCCTTCGCCGCAGGCGGCGGCAACTTCGTCGACACGGCGGACTCGTACTCGGCGTTCGCCGAGGGCAACTCCGGCGGCGAGTCCGAGACCGTCCTCGGTAACTGGATGGCGTCCCGCGGCAACCGCGACCACATGGTGATCGCCACCAAGGTCAGCCAGCACCCGGAGTTCAAGGGCCTGGCCCCCGCCAAAGTCCGCGCGGCGGCGGAGGCATCCCTGAAGCGGCTGCAGACCGACCACATCGACGTGTACTATGCCCACTTCGACGACGCCGACACTCCCCTCGTCGACACACTCGGCGCCTTCGACGAACTGGTCCGCGACGGACTCGTCCGCCACGTCGCCATCTCCAACTACTCGCCCGAGCGCATCCGCGAGTGGCTGTCGCTGACGGCCGAGAACGGCTTC
This sequence comes from Rhodococcus sp. A14, assembly GCF_011603105.1. Lineage (NCBI taxonomy): Bacteria > Bacillati > Actinomycetota > Actinomycetes > Mycobacteriales > Nocardiaceae > Rhodococcus > Rhodococcus sp. A14. The sequence continues at coordinate 32,560 of NZ_JAAOQS010000022.1, forward strand.
GCGGCCCCGATCGCGCTGCAGCCGCACTACAACCTGGTGCACCGCCACGACTACGAGCCCGAGGTGGCCGCGATCGCCACCGAGAACGGCCTGGGCGTCTTCCCGTACTACTCGCTCGCCGCAGGCTTCCTCGCGGGCAAGTACCGCACCCAGGCCGACCTGGACGGTCAGCCGCGCCAGCGGATGGCGACCCGCTACTTCTCCGAGTCCGGACTCGCCGTCGTCGAGGCCCTGGCCGAGATCGCCGACACGCACTCGGCGGAGATTTCCACCATCGCGCTCGCGTGGCTCCTCACCCGGCCCGGCATCACCGCGCCGATCGCGAGCGCGAGCCGCCTCGAACAACTTCCCGCTCTGCTCGACGCCCCGACCGTGACCCTGACCGCATCCGAGATCAGCCGGCTCACGACTCTCTCGGACGCGATCAGCGCCTGACCTCAGCTCAGCAGCTTGCCCCGGAGCCGGTCGACGGTCGCCGCGCTCAGACCGAGCCCTTCGGTGAGATAGCGGTCGACCGTGCCGTACTGCTCGGTGAGCCGGCCGAGTCCGGCCTCGAGGTAGCTCCGGTCGACGCCCAGCAACGGCTGGTAGATCTGCGCCACCGCCTCGCCGCGGCTGGCGGCGATCTGGTCGTACGTGACCTTCATCGACGCGGCGGTGTACTCGTTGGTGAGCAGGTAGTCGTCGAAGATGGTGTCCTGCCGGACGCCCGCGATGGAGAGCAGCAGCGCGGACGCCCAGCCGGTGCGGTCCTTGCCCGCCGTGCAGTGGAAGATCTGCGGCCCCTCGGTGTCGGCCAATGCCGTCAGGAGTTGCGCGAACCCGGCCCGGGTCGCCGCGTCGTCGACGAAGCTGCGGTTCATCTGCTGCATGAACACGACGGCGTCGGCGGGCGACTTCAATTGCGCGACTGCGGCACCCAGGTCTCCCGACAGGATGGGGATGCCGAGGTAGCGCGGCCCGGCCGGGAGCCGGTCGGGTTTCGCCGCCACCTCTTCGACGGTCCGCACGTCGTACACCGCCGTCAGTCCGAGCCCGGTGAGGACAGCGAGATCCTGATCGTTCGGAACCAGAGCGTTCGAACGGTAGAACAGCCCCCTCGTGACGTGTCCTCCGTGGGTGGTGGCGTACCCCCTACCCGATCCCCCGACGTCGCGGAAGTTGTCGACCGACGCCAGTCGCGGTGTCTCGACGACCGGGCCCGCGCTCCCGAAGTCGGACGAACCGAATCCCGGGAGGCTGATTCCGGGCAGCGACAGCGGGTCCGCCGAAGCGAGCGCAGGCGTGCCGAAACCCGCGAACAGGACGCTGCCGGTGATCAGCACCACGGCGGTGGAGGTGACGCGTCGAGACATAGGGGAAGCCTTTCGATGAGCTGTCGGGGAGATCCGCTCGTCCGGCATGTCCGGAGTGTCAGCGGGTAACCCACATCACAGTGGTCGGACGTTTCCCGTGGCTACGAGTTGTTCCGATCACCGGGAGAACCCGTTTCCCGCCGGCGGCGCCCACAGCAGACTCGGGCCGTCGGCAGCCGACGTGCCCGACGAACGTGACTCTTTGACGACGAGGATGTGAGCTGAGATGACCGAGACCGCACAGCAACTGGCGGAGAAGGTGGTGATCGTGACCGGGGCGGCGCGGGGGCTCGGCGCAGCATTCGCCCAGCGCATCGTCGACGAGGGCGGCAGCGTCGTGGTCGGCGACGTTCTCGACGACGACGGCCGCGCGACCGTCGACCAGCTGGGCGACCGGGCGCGGTACAGCCACCTCGACGTCACGGACCCGCAGCAGTGGCAGGCGGCAGTCGACGTGGCGACGAGCGAATTCGGACGCGTCGACGGCCTCGTCAACAACGCCGGTATCTCCACCGGCCAATACATCGAGCACGAACCGCTCGAACACTTCCGGACGGTCCTCGACATCAACCTGACCGGTGTGTTCAACGGCCTGCAGGCCGTGATCGCCCCGATGCGCGCCGCCGGCGGCGGATCGATCGTCAACATCTCGTCGGCCGCCGGTCTGATGGGACTCGCGCTGACCGCCGGTTACGGCGCGTCCAAGTGGGGCGTGCGCGGGCTCACGAAGATCGCCGCCGTGGAACTGGGCACCGACCGGATCCGCGTCAATTCCGTCCACCCCGGGATGACGTATACCCCGATGACCGCGGGCCTCGGAATCCAGCAGGGCGACGGCAACTACCCGAACACTCCCATGGCCCGGGTCGGCGTGCCCGAGGAGATCGCCGGTGCCGTCGGGTTCCTGCTGTCGGATGCGTCCACGTACGTCACCGGAGCGGAACTGGCCGTCGACGGCGGATGGACCGCCGGGCCGACCGTCAAATACGTCATGGGCCAATGAGATCGAATTCGCAAGCCACACGAGGAGCACACACGATGAATCGATTCGACAACCGGAGGATCCTGGTGACCGGAGCCGCGTCGGGGATCGGACAGGCCACCGCCCTCCGCCTGCTCGAGGAAGGCGGCACCGTCGTGGCAGCCGACGTCTCCGAGGACGGCCTCGCGCGGACGGCGGAACTGGCCGACGCGGCAGGCACGGCGGGACGCCTCAGCGTCGCCGCAATCGACATCGGCGACGAGAAGTCCGTCACCGACGGCGTGAGCCGCAGCGTCGAGAAGCTCGGCGGACTGGACGTACTCGTGAACGCCGCGGGCATCCTCCGCGCCTCGCACACCCACGGGACGTCGCTGGGCCTGTGGAATCAGGTGATCGGGATCAACCTCACCGGCACGTTCCTCATGGTCCGCGAATGCCTGCCCGCGCTGCTGCGCAACGAACGCAGCGTGGTCGTGAACTTCAGTTCCACGTCCGCCGCGTTCGCGCACCCCTACATGGCCGCGTACGCCGCGAGCAAGGGCGGCATCCAGTCGTTCACCCATGCGCTGGCCCTCGAATACGGCAAGCAGGGTCTGCGCGCCGTCGGTGTCGCCCCCGGCAGCATCAAGACCGGCATCACCGACGCCACATCCGGATACGTTCCGTCCGATGCCGATTGGAGCCTGTTCGCCAAGCTCTCACCCATCCTGCCCACCACCCTGGAATCGGGCGGCGCGGCCATGGGCGGACCCGAGCAGGTCGCCGGAGTCGTCGCCATGCTCGCATCCGACGACGGCGCGTTCGTCACCGGAACCGAGATCCGCATCGACGGCGGAACCCACGCCTGACCGGTTGAACCCTTGCGCGTGCGACGGCGGCACGTAGGTTGGACACATGAGCGTCTACGTAGATCTCATACTATCTGCCACTTGCGTGGCGGGCGTGGGAGATGGACGTGTGTCACGGCTACCCGCATCACCGTGCGGCGGTGTGGGTTTGACCGTGTCCCACACCGACGCTTGTGATGCAGGAACATGCTGATTCGGAGTCACCCCCAACCGCGGTGTCACGGTGGGCAGGCTGCGGCGGACCCGGCGATGCCGCGGCCTGCTCGGGGTAGGAGCGTGTTTGTCGCGCGATTGCCGTACCGGCGCATGTTCGGTCACCCGGACCGCCGGTAGTCCTCCGCGCCGCCGGGTGGTCTTGTTTCTGCCGAGCAGCGCGCGTTTGGCCAGGTTCACCCCGGCGACGTGGTCCCGGTTGCCGCCAATTTTGCACTGCTCACACCATGCCCGGTGGTAACCGCCGGGGCGAGAGAGTGGTTCGTTGCAGCCCGGACACCACGCGGAAGATCCGCGGGCCGGTACGGACACCACCGTCACACCGACACCGGCGGCGGTGTGGGTGAGCGCGTCGACGGCCTTGCGGCGGGCCGATTGCGCGGCCCGATTGTTGTTCACCCGCCCGTGCCCACGGCTCTCGAGGGTTGTGAGATCTTCCACCGCAATCAGCTGCGCTTGGGCGTCGGTGGCGTAGTCGGTGACCTGACGGGCGAAGTCGAAGGCCATTTCCCGGTTGATCTTCCCCCTCTTGATACCCACCGCGGTGCGGTGTTCGTCGAGGACGGCGATCTTCTCCTCCAGCTGAGCGCGGACCTCGGGCGGGGCGGTGGCGGCCAGTCGTGTCAACCGGGCCGCCTTGCCATGGAGTAGCTGCCCCTCAGCCTGCAGGCGGGCCAGTTTGATCCCGAGCCCGCGGTCGTCGTAGGTCCAACCCCGGTAATCCGAGGACAACCCGTCGGGGTTTTCGGCGGTGATGGCGGCGGCACCCAGAGTGGTCGGGGACCAGTCCACCCCGACCGCGACGGAGGCCGATTCCAGGTCGGCTGCTGGGACGATCTCGGTCGCGGCGCACCGCCAGAGCAGTCCCCGGCGGTCGAGGACCAGGGTCGGCAGATGCCAATCGGTGACCGCCCGGCCGTGCAGGTGCTCGGGGATGGTCGCGCTCAGCCGGACACTGCGCCACTGCGCCCGCCCCGCCGGGGCGGGGCAGGTGGGCAGCTTCACCGTCAACACCAGCTCGTGACCGGTGACGGCAAGCTGTGCGAGTTGTCGATCGGCGGCCGAGAGCCGGGCCATCGCGCTCGTCTGTGGCGGTCCCTGCACGTCGGTGATCCGCAGGCGCGCGTCTGCCGCGCCGCGCGCGTGCGCCGCGAACTGCCGCACCACGCCCCGGGCGAATCCGGACGGGACGTACTCCGCAGCAGTAGTGGGTGCGGCGATCCGGCCGGTGGCCGGGTCGAACCGGGCCGACAGTGCGATGATCGCGGTGTCTCGGTAGGCCAGCGCCCGCAAAGTGCCGACTGCCTGCGCGGTCACCACCCGCGTGACACGCGACGGGACGTAGACACCGTCCGGGTAATGCGGGGTCCAGCCCAGACGCGCAGCAGCGACATGACCTTGCATCGGCAGTTTCCGGCCCTGGCGGTCACATCCGGCGGCCAGGACATCGAAGGTGGCCGGTTGCCACAGCCGCGACAACAGTTGCGCTTCGGCGCCCGAGATCAGGTCGAGCAGCCACCCGACACGCACGTCGAGGTCGTCAAGCCCGATCGGCGCACCGGTCTCGTCATCGACAGCCAGGTAGGGGCGGGTGGTGAACGAGAACTGCCGCAGCGCAGTGAATCCGGTATCGGCCATCAGTTAGTCCATCTCCAACCGTGCTGCCGCATCGCCCGGAAGAAGTCGACGTTGATTCTGCTTCGACCGCAATGGGTGGAAGCGGCCGGACAATGAAGCGAGCACTGCCATGAAGTCATCCATCAGCTCCTCTACCAGCGACGTGTCCCCATGCTCCCGTAGGACCTCGACCTTAACGCCGACCACCGACAAGTAACGTTCGATCCACGCCACCGGCGAACCGCGCCAACCGGTCCCGCCACACCATTCGCACCACCGTGAAGTGACCCTTGGCTGCGTCGTCGAGCATCCGATTCAGTCCCGCTCGAGTCTCTCCCGCAGACCTGAACCACGATCGGTGTAGACCCGGTACACGGTGCCAGTATTAGACATTAAGTCGACAGTTGAGAGCCTGCCCACCCCTGCCGCCGATCGCACCGCGCTCGTCACCGGAGCGTCGTCCTGGATCGGCGAAGCGATCAGCCGTGAACTCGCCCGCCGCGGTCACCAGGTCGTACTCGTCGCCCGTAGGGCGGAGAAGCTGGAGGAACTGGCCACCGAACTGCGGGCCGCAGGCGGTCGGGCGCATGTGCTGGGTGCCGATCTCTCCGACCGCTCTGCCCGCGCGACGTTGCTCGACCGGGTCGGCGGGCTCGGGCTCACCCTCGACATCCTCGTCAACAATGCCGGCCTGTCCACGCTCGGCCCGGTGGCCGCGTCCGACCCGGACGCCGAGATGAACATGATCGAGGTCGACGTCATGGCCGTCGCCGACCTCTGCAGCCGCGCCCTGCCCGGCATGGTGCAACGACGCCGAGGAGCGGTCCTCAACGTCGCCTCCACGGCCGCGTTCCAGCCGCTGCCCGGACAGGCTGCCTACGCCGCCGGAAAGGCATTCGTCCTGTCCTACACCGAGAGCCTCACCGGCGAACTGAAGGGCACTGGCGTCACCGCGACCGCCCTCTGCCCCGGGCCCGTGGACACCGGTTTCGGTGAGACAGCCGGCTTCGCGAAGGAAGACGCCGAAGCCGCACTGCCCAGCTTCATGTGGGAAAGCCCAGAATCCGTGGCCAGGACCGGAATCGACGGCCTCGACAAGGGGCACATGATCGCCATCCCCGGCCTCGCGAACCGGGCGGCGTCCGTGTTCGCCCACCTCGCGCCGAACAAGCTCCTCGTCCCCGTCCTGGCCAACCGCCATCCCGGTTTGCGGACGTAGAAACTGCCGCCGGTTTACTGTGGCGTGGTGGAGATGACTACCGCTACTCGCCGATTCGCACAGCTCACCGCGACCGTGGCCGTCGTCGCCGCCGCCCTTCTCGGGAGCGCCGGTATGGCCGCGGCCGACGAATGGCCGCCGGTACCCACCGAGCCCAGTCCGGTCGCGCCGTTCGACACCCAGAACTTCCTCACCCCCACCGACCTCGACTATTGGAATCCGTTCGTCAGCGCGAATCGGCTCACGTCACCGTTCGGAACCGCCAACCGCATCGTCTGCACCGGATTCCACGGCGTACTGCTCGACTGCTGGCAAGCCGACCAGAACGGCCAACCACACAAACTCGTCAAGTTGTCCATGAACTTCCCCGGATCCCTCGGCGCCACCCTCCCCGGCGGAGGTCCCGGGCACTTCGTCTACCCGGGCTTCATCCCGGGTATCTGAACCGGGCTACAACGGGTCGCCCTCGACCCGTCCGGCCGGCAGCGTACGGCCGCAGATCATCAGCGCCAGATCCTCGCCCGTTCCGCGTAATTCGGCGCCCGACCCGTACGACCAGTCGAGGTCCGTGGCCCGCAGGCCGCGTCCCTCGATGTCGATGCCGAAATTCGAGTGCCCACCACCCGCCGTGAGATCGTTGAGGACGACGCGCATCGTCTCCTCCGGTACGTGTCGTGGCACGCCGAGCGGCACGGTGGCGTCGAGACCGTGGATCACCACATGGTTGAGCGCGCCGTGATAGCCGCCGCCCGGCGGGATCCACTGGCGCATGACATCCGAGCGCAGGTTGGCGACGAGTTCCGCCGGTGCCAATTCGGCGTCGCTACGGGCGATCTCGTTGGAGAGCCGGGTGAAATCGAACTCGCACTCACGCAAGCGCGCCATGAACTGCTCCTCGGAGTAGCGCGCTGCCATGGTGAAATGCGCGACCACTTCCCGAATCCGCCAGCCCTCGCACAGCGACGGCGTGTCCCATTCCGCATCCGAGATCCCGTCGAGCAGATCGGCCAGTGCCGAGAACTCGTTCGCAACCGCCCGCTGCAGATCGGCGTCATCGGTCATCGCACCCAGCCCCTACATCTTTCTCGACGAGAGTTCCCACACCACCGTATCCGGGTATTGCCTTGGTCGAACCTGATTGATAAAGTCGAACATACATTCGAACCTTGGGGGAGGTTGGTTGTGGGGGCTCTGGTTGCAGCGGATTTGGACGAGTTGCGGGCGTTCGCGGCGCGGCTGCGATGTGTCGAGGCGGGTGGGGATGCGGGGTTGGGGATCGAGTGGCTCGATGCGATCGAGGCGTTGAAGTCGGTCGGGTGTGCGGCGCAGGCGGTGATCACCGACGGCGTCGCCACGAGTATCCGTGCGGACCGCAGGGCTCGAGAGTTGCCGCGGGCGGAGTGGGACCGCGGTATTGCCTCGCAGATTGCGTTGGCGCGCAGAGAATCCCCGAACCGCGGCGGGCGGCATCTGGGTTTCGCGCAGGCTCTGGTGCACGAGATGCCGCACACCCTGGCCATGTTGCAGACCGGGCGGTTGAACGAATGGCGCGCCACACTGTTGGTGCGCGAAACGGCCTGCCTGTCGGCTACGGATCGGGCGATCGTGGACCGCCGGTTGTGCTCGGACCCGGCCATTCTCGACGGGGTTGGCGACCGCGGGCTGATCGCACGAGCGAAAGCGTTGGCGGTCGAACTCGACGCCGCATCCGTGGTGCGGCGGCATCGCAAGGCGGTGTCGGAGCGGCGGGTCACGACACGCCCGGCGCCGGATTCGATGGCCTATCTGAGCGTGCTGATGCCGGTCGAGCAGGCCGTGTGCCTGCAGGCGACCCTGGGCCGGGATGCGGACAGTCTGATCGCGACCGGGGACAGTGGTGGTCGCACCCGCAATCAGCTGATGGTGGATCTGTTGTTCGAGCGCGGCACCGGAGCGTCAGTGGCGTCGGGTGTCCCGGTGGCGGTGAACCTGGTCCTCTCGGACGAGACGTTGCTGGCCGGCGGGCACGAGGCCGCGCAGCTGCACGGCTTCGGGCCGATGCCGGCCGGAATCGCCCGGCGGCTGGTGGCCGACGCCGTCGACAGTGACACCGAGACATCGCTACAGCGGGTGTACTCCTGCCCGCACTCGGGGGCGCTGACCGCGATGGAATCCCAGTCCCGCACGTTCCCGAAAAGCCTGCGGAAGCTGATCGACCTCCGCGACCGCACGTGTCGTACGCCGTGGTGCGATGCACCGATCCGGCACCACGACCACATCCGCTCCCGCCGACAGCACGGGGCGACCACCGCGCGAAACGGGTCCGGACTGTGCGAGGCCTGCAACTACGCGAAGGAAGCACCAGGCTGGACAGCCCGCCCGATACAGCGGCCCGGCCGCACCCACCTCATCGACCTCGGCACCCCGACCGGACACCACTACCGGTCGGCGGCCCCACCGCTCCCGGTCCCGGCACACCTGCGCGCGTCATGAGGTGGCGGCGGCTACCTTCGCGGTCGCCGGGGTCACCTGTTCCCACCCGACCAGGAGGTGAGTTCGGCGATGTCTCCGTACAGCGCCGACTGGTAGGTGAACATCAGCTCCTCCACCCCGCCGAACTGATCGCCCACGTGATGGGTGTTCTCCGCCGACAGCTCGCGGTCGCCGGAGCGTGCGATGAGTTCGTCGATGCGGCTGTCGAGACTCATCGCCCGGTTGACCGCCAGCACGGACCGCAGTTGCACCTCGGCTCGGGACAGTAGGTCGCCGATCCGTGCGAGTGCGGCGACGCGGTCGACCAGTTGATCCCACACCGGCTTCAGCGCGTTCTGCCGGGCCTCGATCTGTTCGCGCGCCGTGTCGGAATGGGTGGCGCGCAGCGCTTCGTCGAGCTCGGTCCGGATTCCGCGCAGCGCCACGGTGTCGACGGCGATCTGTGTCAGTTCTTCGGCGAGGTCGAGTTGGTACCGCTGGATCGCGAAGTGCTCCGAATGCCAGACTGCAGAACCGTCGATCCTGTCGAAGAGCATCCCCGCCAGGTAGAGCAGGGTGTCGTACGAGTCGGCGAATCTGTCGTTGTCGAGATCGACGCCCTTGCCGATGGCGTCGGCGACGCGTCGTCCGACCGCGGCCATCGGCGTGTTTTCGGCCGCCTGGCCGAGTCGTTCCGCCGCGGTGCCGCGGGCATAGTTGCCTGCACGTTCGAGCGCGGTACCGGCGATCGGCGCCGGTGTGCGTTGCAGAGCCCGGAACAGAGCCTCACGCTGTTCGAGATCGAGATGGACGCCCTCACGCCGATCCCGCCGCATCGCCCGGACACCGTTGCCGTAGTGCGCCGGGGACATCACGACCGCAGACCGAGACGACTGCAGCTTGCGGCCCAGTTCGGTGGCACGGTATTTGAACAGTAGTTGCGCCGGTCCGGGACGCAGGCTGTCGGCGCGGCGCGCCACCTGGTGGTACTCGTCCGTCAGCAGACGCAGTGCCCCGAAGCCGCCGATCGACGGGACGGTGCGGCCCGCGCGACGCCGGTGGGCGAGTACCTGCCGGGTGGGCGAATCGAGGTGTCCGGCGGCGATCAGCACCGCAGCGGCGTCCGACAACGGGGCGTGGGTGCCCGTGATCGCGGATCGTTCGCACCACTGGCGGACCTGCAGCGAGATGCGTGCACGCCGCTCCTCGTACTGGGTGCTTTCCGACATCGGACCTCCTGGCAGTTCACTGGTCACCACTGTCCCAGAATTTCGTCCGACGCGCCGCGACCGCCGAGGCGGGGTGCGGTTCTAGGCTCTCCACCATGACCTACACGGTGCGTGCGGTGCTTCTGTTCGCGACGGCATTGGTGGTGGCCGGTTGCGGTCGCTCGGTCGACGGATCCCCCGAGACCGGCGCCGTCGCGGGGCCCGCGACCACCCCGGCGGTGACGACCGCACCGAAGACGACGACAAGTACGACGAGCACGACCAGAACCACGTCGACGAGCCCCATCACCACGACGACTACCACCACCACGAACACCCCGGCCGAGGCAAACCCGCAGACGTTTGCCGGTACCGCGGCGGGGAGCTACTACTTCACGACGCCGAGCACCAAGTTCCACTGCGCGATCCTCACCGGCGGCGACCTCCCGACCGCCGGCTGTCACGGCCCGATGCCGGCGTCGGCGCCGAAGGTTCCGGGTGCCGGCGCGTCCGGCACCCCGGTGACGCCCAACGCGATCGAGGTCACCGGTGGCCGCGCCGGTCAGTTCGCCAGTGCCGGCGATCCCCGGTACTACCCCCTCGACGGATCCGCCGCGCCCGCACTGTCGTACGGCACCGCGTTGCAGGTGAACGACCTGATGTGCCTCGTCGACGAGACGTCCGGGGTCACGTGCCGCAGCGATGTGGGCCACGGATTCACGCTCTCGGACAGCGCGTTTCGAGTGTGGTGAACCGGTTCAGCCCAGTTCGTCCGAGCGCCGTTCCATCAGCGTACGCAGTAGGGCGTTCTCCTTCGCGGTGAAGCCGATCGTCTCGATCTCCTCGATGCCCCGTCCGATGCCCTTGCGGACGCCGTCGAGCATTCTGGTGACCGCGCGCTCGGGAACACCGAGGCGCCCACCTGATTCGACGAAGTGCCTGCGGTTCAGTTTGTTCGCCTTGCCGTAGAAGTCGAGAGCCATCGGGTCACGCCATCCGAGGTACGGCTGGGTGCACAGCAGGTCGTAGGCGGGTGTGACACTCCACAACCCCGATTCAGCGAGCTGCACCGAGAAGTTCTTTCCGTGCAGGTCGCCGTTGCCGATGGCGTACGAATAGGCCACCAGCCGAAGCAGTTCCAGGGTGGCCACCCGCGCCGAACCGCCGCCGCGCTCACAGACGCCGGCGAGCGCGGTGATCACGCTCTCGGTCTTCAGCCGGTACTTGGCGGCGGGGAACATCCCCATCACCTGGCACGCATCCTCCTGGGGTGTGCGGATGACGCGGCCGGACGGATCGACGCGCCGGTCGAAACGGGCGACGAGCAGACCGGCATTGCCCTTCCCGTCACGCACCAGCTGATGATCGGCGACGGGCAACCCGCACTGCGCGGCGAGTCCCATGAAGAAGTGCTCGTTCTCGACCAACTGCGGATACCCCTGCGGTGGTGAGAGTTTGAGGATGGCGGGACCCTTCTCTGTCGCGATCGGCGTCGAGTACATCTGCGCCGACACCTTCGCCTGAACACCGGGCAGCGAGGTGGGGTCCAGCTTCACCGCCTCGTGCCCCGACATGTGCTCGAACAGCGCCCGCAGGTCCTGGCGCTCGACCGCGTCGGGGTCGAACATCGGTGCGGTCTCGGGCGGCGGCACCCCCGCGGGCAGGACGCGCACGTCGCCGATCGTGTCGGCCCCGACCGCCATCAGGATTGTGAGGTGATCGTCCTCGGACGTCTTGGTGGCTGCCACCGCGCCCCGCAGCCGGATTCCTTCCGGGAGGAGCCCCGCGAAGAACGGCGGGACGCTGCCCCCACTCGCGCGCACCTCGGTCGACGACGTGGGGATCGTCCATGCGACCTGCGGGGCGCCGGGGTCCTGCAGGTAGGCGGTGTCGTAGCGGAAGACGACGTCACCGCCCTCCCGCACGAGACTGCCCGCGAGGCGTTCGCCCTTGTAGACGTCGGCGCGGTCGACACTGCTGAGGTTCTCGACCATCAGGACGCCACCTCCACACCCGAGCGGGTGACGAGCGCCAGACGGCACCCCATCGCGTCCGCGACGGCGACGACGAGGTCCAGTTGCACGGTCCCCCGACCAGATTCGATCGACTGCACACTCGACCTCGACACCCCGGCCAGGTCGGCCAGCTCCGCCTGCGTCAGCCCGAGCTGGTGCCGCCGCGCGACGAACCCGTCGGCGACTCCGCCGGTCTCGGTTCGCTCGCGGCGGCGTGGGGTTGCCATGAAGCCTCCCTGATCGGTGCAATGCTTGTCGACGGACGCTTAACGACAGTGTGCGCCGATTCTGCCCCGAAGTCCACCCCTATGACTGCGATAGCAAGCTTAAAGCGCGAGAAGAACATGAACCGGGTCATCTCCCACGTTAAGCCTGCGATCACAAGCACAAAGGACGTGGACACACCCACCCCCTACCCTGGATTCATGCGCATAGGAGCACACGTCCGCCAGGACGAAGATCCGATCGGATACGGCGAAACGCTCGGCGCCGACGTCATCCAGATGTTCCTCACGGACCCACAGAAATGGGAGAAGCCGCCGACGCATCCGCGGACCGACGAGATCCGGAACAGCCCCATCGACGTCGTCGTGCACTCGTCGTACGTGATCAACGTGGCCAGCCTCAACAACCGGCTCCGGATGCCGTCCCGCAACGCCGTCGCGCAGCAGGCCCAGGCCGCCGCCGACATCGGCGCATTCGGGCTGGTGGTCCACGGCGGCCACGTCCGCGACGGCGAGGACGTGAACGCGGGGATCGTCAACTGGCGCAAACTCTTCGAACGCCAGGCAGACAAGGGCGGATTCCCCGTCCCCATCCTGATCGAGAACACCGCAGGCGGCGACTTCGCGATGGCACGGCACTTCGACGCCATCGACCGGCTGTGGCAGGAGGTCGGCGATTTCGGCGCCGGATTCTGCCTCGACACCTGTCACGCGTGGGCGGGCGGTGAGGAACTGGTGGGTGTCGTCGAACGCATCAAGGCCATCACCGGACGCATCGACCTGGTGCACCTCAACAACTCCCGCGACGAGTTCAACTCGGCCCGCGACCGGCACGCCAATCTCGCCGACGGAACCATCGACGCCGAACTGCTCGCCGAGGTCGTGCGCACCGCCGACGCGCCCGTCGTCCTCGAGACACCGGCGGAGGGGCTGGCCGAGGACCTCGCGTACCTGCGGGAAACCGTAGGTTAGTCGCCCAGCCGGCCGGTCAGCCTGCGGTACCGCTCCTCGCTGACGGGATTCAGCCCCTCCACCGTGACGTCGGTGCCGCGACTCGCGTACTTGGTGGTGATGCCGTCGAGCGCGGCCACGGTGGACGCGTCCCAGATGGTGGCGCCCGACAGATCGATCACGACGCGGCCGGGGTCGTCGGCGTAGTCGAACGAGAACACGAGGTCGTTGGACGAGGCGAAGAAGAGCTGACCGCTCACCCGGTACGTCTTCACGTCGCCGTCGAGTTCGCCGCGCACGTCCACCATGTGGGCCACCCGGCGCGCGAACAGAACCATCGCCACCAGCACGCCGACACCGACACCGATCGCAAGATTGTCCGTGGCCAGGGTGCCCGCCACGGTGCTGAGCATCACCATCGTCTCGCTCAGCGGCATCGGCCGAAGCGTGCGGACGCTGTGCCAGTCGAAGGTCGTGGCGGCCACCAGAACCATCACGGCGACGAGCGCCGCCATCGGAATGGTCCCCACCACGTCGCCGAGCCCGACCACGAGAATCAGCAGAAACGCACCGGACAGGAACGTCGACAACCGGGTTCGCGCGCCGCCGGTCTTGACGTTGATGATGGTCTGCCCGATCAGTGCGCACCCGCCCATGCCGCCGAAGAGCCCGGTCACGATGTTCGCGACGCCCTGGCCCCACGACTCCCGCGTCTTGTCCGAATGTGTGTCGGTGACGGAGTCCACGAGTTTGGCGCTCATCAATGATTCGAGCAGTCCGACGACGGCCATCGCCAGCGCGAACGGGGCGACGATCTTCAGGGTGTCGACCGTGAGCGGAACGTCCGGCAGCCCGATCAGGGTCGGCAGTCCGTCGGGCAGTTCCCCCTGGTCCCCGACGGTGGGCACCGCGACACCGGTGAGGACGGTGAACGCGGTGAGACCGACGATCACCAGCAGCGGGGCGGGCACCGCGGTGGTCAGCTTCGGGATCCACACGAGCAGCGCCAGACCGGCGGCGAGGAGCGCGTACACCGCCCATGGCACGTTCGTCAGATACGGAAACTGGTGAACGAAGATGAGGACCCCCAGCGCGTTGCAGAACCCGACCATCACGCTGCGAGGCAGGAACCGCATGAGACGCGCGACCCCGAGGACGGCGAGGAGGATCTGCATCGCACCGCCGAGGAAGACGGCGGCAATGAGGTACTGCAATCCGTGTGATGCCATGAGCGGGGCCAGCACCAGCGACACCGAACCGGTGGCCGCGGAGATCATCGCGGGACGTCCGCCGGTGAACGCGATGGTCATCGCCATGATCGCGGCGGTGAACAAGCCGACCCGCGGATCGACCCCCACGATGATGGAGAACGACAACGCCTCCGGGATGAGGGCCATCGCCACGACGAGCGCGGACAACGACTCGATACGAAAAACCGTCGGATGCAGCCACACCGGCCGTCGGAGAGCGAGAGAAGGCACGACGCGACAAACCTACTTCCTGAGGAGACCCGAAGATCCTATCCGGGTAGCGTTCGACCAGTACGGTTAGCTGATCCGCCGACAGAGGAGGAACCCCGTGCGACGCACACTTCCGGCCGTCCTGATCACCGTCCTGACCGCGCTGTCGCTGGCCGGGTGTGGGAACTCCGACTCGGGGCCGGTCATCGACCAGGTTCGCGAGGCCGGGGTCCTGAAGGTCGGCACCGAGGGCACGTACACACCGTTCAGCTACCAGGGCCCCGACGGTCAGCTCACCGGGTACGACGTGGATGTCATCCGCGCGGTCGGTGACAAACTCGGCGTCTCCGTCGAGTTCACGCAGACACCGTGGGACTCGATCTTCGCGGGCCTAGAAGCGAAACGCTACGACCTCGTCGCCAACCAGGTGACCGTCAACGACGAACGCACCCAGAAGTACGACCTGTCGACGCCGTACACCTACTCCGAGGGTGTGATCGTCACCCGCGCCGACGACAACTCGATCACCTCACTCGCCGACCTGAACGGCAAGACGACGGCGCAGTCCGCGACGAGCAACTGGGCGCAGGTCGCCAGGGATGCGGGCGCGAACGTCGAATCCGTCGAGGGCTTCGTGCAGGCCATCACGCTGCTCAAAGACGGCCGCGTCGATGCCACCGTCAACGATAATCTGGCCGTCGCCGAATACCAGAAGCAGACGAACGACACCGGTGTGAAGGTGGCCGCCGAGACCGGTGACACGAGCGAGCAGGCGTTCGCGGCCCGCAAGGACAGCGGTCTGATGCCCGACATCGACAAGGCCCTCGACGAACTGCGCGCCGACGGAACGCTCGCCCAGATCTCGCAGAAGTACTTCGGCACCGACGTCTCGGCACCGACCAACTGAGAGCCTGCCTGTGGACGACGCAACACTCCAGCTGATTCTGGACAACCTGTGGCCGATGCTGAAGGCCACCGTCACCATGACGATTCCGTTGACGATCATCAGCTTCAGCATCGGACTCGTCATCGCTTTGCTGGTGGCGCTCGCCCGGATCTCGTCGATCAGACCGTTGTCGGTGATCGCCCGGTTCTACGTCTCCATCATCCGCGGCACGCCGCTTCTGGTGCAGTTGTTCATCGTGTTCTACGCGCTGCCCCAGTTCGGCGTGGTTCTCGACCCCTTCCCGGCGGCCGTGATCGCGTTCAGCCTCAACGTCGGCGGGTACGCCGCCGAGGTGATCCGGTCGGCGATCCTGTCGATCCCCAAGGGGCAGTGGGAAGCCGCGCAGACCATCGGGATGGGGTACACCACCACATTGCAGCGGATCGTCCTGCCACAGGCCGCACGGGTCGCGGTGCCGCCGCTGTCGAACACGCTGATCTCACTGGTGAAGGACACCTCGCTGGCGTCGACGATCCTGGTGACCGAACTGCTGCGCGTCGCCCAGCTCGCGGCCGCGCCCACCTTCGACTTCTTCGCCCTGTACAGCGTCGCTGCCCTGTACTACTGGGTGATCTGCATCTTCCTGTCGGCCATCCAGGGCCGGCTCGAAGCCCGACTCGACAGGTATGTAGCCACATGACCGACACCTCTCCCCTGCTTCAGGTATCCGGCGTCGAGAAGTCGTTCGGCGACCATCACGTCCTGCGCGACATCAGCTTCGACGTCGGGGCAGGAACGGTGACCGTCATCATCGGGCCGTCGGGCTCCGGCAAGACCACGGTGTTGCGCACCCTCAACGCCCTCGACCTTGCGGACCGCGGGACGATCTCCATCGGCGACGTGTCCGTGGACTTCGGCGCCGATGTGGACCGGTCGACGCTGGCCAGGTTCCGCGGGCAGAGCGGCATGGTGTTCCAGGCCCACAACCTGTTTCCGCACAAGACGGTGATCCAGAACGTGACCGAGGGCCCGATCGTGGTGCAGAAACGCCCCAAGGACGTGGCGCGCGCGGACGCGATGCGGTTGCTCACCCAGGTCGGCTTGGCGGAGAAGGCGGACCAGTACCCGTACCAGCTGTCGGGCGGTCAGCAGCAAAGGGTCGGTATCGCCCGGGCGCTCGCCCTGAAGCCGAAACTGATGTTGTTCGACGAGCCCACCTCCGCACTCGACCCCGAACTCGTCGGCGAGGTGTTGCGCGTGATCCGGGATCTCGCGACCGAGGGCTGGACGATGGTGATCGTCACCCACGAGATCCGGTTCGCGCAGCAGGTGGCCGACCAGGTGTTGTTCGTCGACAACGGGGTCGTACTCGAACGCGGCACACCGAAAGACGTACTCGCCAATCCGACCGGGCCGAGACTGCGTCAGTTCCTGCACCGCATCCTCGACCCGCTGTGAACGGTCAGCGCAGGGATTTCTCCATCAGCACCACGCTCGGCCACTCCACCTCGAAGTCCCTGCGACCCACCAGGAAGAAACCCTGCTCCTCGTAGTAGTCCCGGAGCCGGGCGTTGGTTTCGACGCATTCGAGCCGGACGACGGACGCCTCTTCGGAGCGGGCGTGCTCGTCGACCCAACGGAGCAACTGGGCGCCGAGTCCGGCGCTGGCGTGCCGGCGGTCGGTCATGACGCGGGCCACGTAGGCGGCCGGAATGTCGTCCTCGATCCACACGTCCGGGTCGGACCGGAGCACCCGCAGCGCCCCCACCACGATGCCCGCGAACAGTGCGACACGCCATTCCCCGGACTCGATCTGTTCACGAACGTCGGCGAGCGACACCTCACCCCGGGCGGGTGCGTCGAGTTCCCTGGCCAGGATCCAATCCTCGGCGTCCCAGTGCATCTGAACGATGTCTTCAGCCTGCTCGAGTACTGCCCGCTCCACGGTGACCGCCATGCACACACAGTAACCACCCAGCGGCAAAAACAAACCACCGCTGTACCCGTGTCGATCTGCGATGATGTGACTGGAGTTACAGTTACATTCTGGGACAGTTACCTCAGGCGGTGGTAGCGGTGAAGCTGTTTCGTGCAGTGGTCCTGATGACACTGTCCACCTGCGCAGCCGCGTATGTCTGCGCCCATCCCCCACGGGTGTCCGCCCAGCCCCTGGGGACCGAATCCATTCTCCCGTCCCCCATTCTGGACGACGACTTCTTCGCGTGGCCGCCGAACGTCGCGGAGTTCGGTGCCGGCGAGATCATTCGCTCACGGGAAGTGACGCTCCGGGCGTTCCCGAACACGCTGGTGCCGCACCGCGCCCACCAGATCATGGTGCGTTCCAACGATTCCAAGGACCGCCCCGTGCCGGTGACCGCGACGGTCCTGGTGCCGACCGCGGCGTGGACGGAGACGGGACCGAGACCGGTGGTCGACTACAACATGCCCATCGACTCCCTGGGCGCCCGGTGCACCCCGTCCTACAAGATGGTGCACGACTGGCAGACCCTGGACCTGGACATCCCACCGGTGCTGTCGCTGTTCCTCGCGAAGAACTACGCGGTGCTCGTGCCCGACCACCAGGGACCGCGGATGGCGTACAGCGCGGGACGAATGGCGGGTCATGCCGTGCTCGACAGCATTCGCGGCATGAAGCGGCTGCCCGGCCTCGGGCTCTCGGACAGTCCGGTCGTCGCGACGGGTTACAGCGGCGGTGCTATCGCCACCGGCTGGGCAGCGCAACTGCAACCGTCGTACGCGCCGGACGTCGAACTCGCCGGCGCCGCCGCGGGCGGGATACCCGCCGATTTCGGTTTGCTGCGCAGGACCATGAACGGCCAGCTCGGTTCGGGTCTGTACCTGTCCGCCGTCCTCGGGCTCGCCCGCGAGTATCCGGAAATGCTGACATTGGCGAATCCACTCGGTGTGCTGCTGGCGACGTCCCCGCTGAAGGACCAGTGCATCCTGGCGCTCGCGCCGGCCGGGATCGCATTGCTTCCCGCCGAACTGTTCGCCGTACCCGACCCGTTCGGCAATCCCACCGCCCGAAAATTGGTCGCCGAGAACAGGATGGGAGCGCTCACCCCGGCCACGCCGGTGCTGCTCTATCACGGGTCGTCGCGGGTGTTCCTCGGCGACGAGTGGATTCCGGAGGAAGGGGTGATCGCTCTGCAGCAGGAATGGTGCGGCGGTGGCGGCGACGTCGCCTACGCCCCGCAGTTCGGCGAGCACCTCACCGCGGCCGTGTTCGCGTTTCCCGAGGTGGTGCGCTGGATCGACGAGCGACTGGCCGGGGTGCCGGCACCTGCGGGGTGCCGTTGACGGTCATCCGTGCACGTGCGGCAGCAGCAGATCGGCCTGACCGACCTCGACGACCCGCGCCTCGTCGAGCCACTTCGCGGTCTGCTCCCGTGCCCGTGTGATCAGCTCGTCGGCGTCGCCGAAGTCGGCGGGACTCGTGTCCAGCGGGCACAGCGGGGGCACCACCCGGATGTCGGCGGCGCTCTCGTACCGCTCGATGTCGAGGGCGAGCCGCTGATTGATCGCGAGGGTCACACCGACCAGTCCCATACCCAGGGCACTTCCGGGGACCTTCGACAGTGTGCACGCATATCCGGTGGGGAGCACCCACACGGTCGTGGCCCCCAGTTCGATCGCGTGGGAGATGGGCGTGTTGTTGACGACCCCACCGTCCATCAGCGCGCGGCCGTCGATCACCACGGGTGGGAGGATGCCGGGCAGCGCCGCGCTGGCGGTGACGGCGTCGACGGCCGGTCCCGTCGACAACCGGACGTCCTTGCCGGTCAGCACGTCGGCGGCGATGACGTGCAGCGGGGTGGGTGCGTCCTCCATCCGCTCGAACCGGAGATTCTGCTCCAGTAGCCTCCGGATGGAGCGGTTGGACACCAGGTGGTTACGGAGGCCGACGAAACCGGTGAATCCGGTGAGCAATCCGGTGGGGAACACCGCACTGCGGGTGAGACCGCGCCACAGGTCGGCGAGTTCACGCAGGTCTGCGTCGGAGGAGCCGCCGGCGAGCCAGGCGCCGTTGAGCGCGCCGACGGACGTGCCGACGATGAGGTCCGGCCGAATTCCCCTGCCGATGAGGGTCTGCAACATGCCGACCTCGATGGCCCCGAGGCTCGCCCCGCCCGACAGAACGAAAGCTGTTGTCATGCCGCCACCGTAGCGGGTCAGCCCCGCCGGTACAGGCTCGCGATGTCGTCGGCGAAGCGCTCGGTCACCACGCGACGCTTGATCTTCAGGGTGGCGGTCAATTCCCCGTCGGCCTCCGTGAGGTCGCGGCCGAGGACGACGAACCGTTTGATCGACTCCGTGTGCGACACGGTGGTGTTTGCGTCGTCCACCGCGTCCTGCAGATCCCCGCGCAGCTCCTCGTCGTCGCGGAGGTCCGCGACCGTGGCGTCGGACGGCTTGCCGTGCGCGGACTTCCACTTGTCGAATTCCTGCGGATCGACGGTCAGCAGGGCACCGACGAACGGGCGGCCGTCCCCCACCACCACGGCCTGCGAGACGAGGGTGTGCGAGCGCAGCCGGTCTTCGAGGGGTCCCGGCGACACATTCTTGCCGCCTGCGGTGATCAGCAGATCCTTCTTGCGGCCGGTGATGGTGAGGTAGCCCTCGTCGTCCAGGTCGCCGAGGTCGCCGGTGCGGAACCAGCCGTCGTCCAGTACTTCCCGGGTGGCGTGTTCGTTGCGCCAGTAGCCGCCGAACACGACGCCGCCGCGCAGTTCGATCTCACCGTCCTCGGCGATGCGCACACTGTTGCCGCTCAGGGGCTGACCGACCGTCCCGATCTTCTGGACACCGGGGACATTCACGCAGTGCGCGGCAGTCGATTCGGTGAGACCGTAGCCCTCGTAGACCGGAACTCCCATGCCGCGGAAGAAATGACCGAGCCTCGGCATGAGCGCCCCGCCACCCGAGATCGCCCACCAGCAGTCGCCGCCCAGGGCGGCACGGAGTTTCGCGTAGACGAGCTTGTCGGCGAGCGCACGCTCGAGCCGGAGCCGCAGCGACGGACCACCCGCGTCCTGGGCCTCGCTGTACGCCACCGCCGTGGCCTCGGCGAAGTCGAAGATCCGTTTCTGCAGGCCGCCCGCCGACGACGCCTTGCGCGCCGCACCGTCCCGCACCTTCTCGAACACGCGGGGAACACCGAGAATGGTGTTGGGCCGGAACCGTTCGAACTCGCCCGTGACCGTGCCGAAGTCGGACCAGTGCGCCTGAATCGCGCCGGCCTCGAACATCGCCAGCGACACCGCGCGCGCCAGCACGTGTGCCAGTGGAAGAAACGTCAGGACCCGGTTGCCCGGCCGGGCGACGTCACCGATCGGTGCCGCGAGCAACGCCCGCACCTCCGACAGGAAGTTCCGGTGGGTGAGGATGCAGCCCTTGGGACGGCCCGTGGTCCCGGACGTGTACACGAGCGAGGCGAGATCGTTGGCGGTCAGCGCCACCACGCGTTTGAACACCTCGGAATCGTCGATCGACAATCCGTCCCTGATGAGCGTGCCCACCGCGTCCTCGTCGATGGTGAGGATCCGCTTCAGCGTGTAGGGGATGCCGTCGCCCGCGAAACTCGACGCGTGGGCCGGCGTCTCCACGAGCGCGGCGACGGCCCCCGAATCCTCGATGATCCACCGGATCTGGTCGTGCGAGGACGAGTCGTAGATCGGAACGGACGCGGCGCCCGCCGCCCAGATCGCGTAGTCGAGCAGCGACCATTCGAATCTCGTCGACGACAGCAGTGCCACGCGGTCGCCGGGCTGGACACCGTTGGCGATCAAACCCTTCGCGACCCCGACGACGAGCGCGCCGAAGTCCTTGGCCGTCACGTCGACCCATCCGCCGGACTCCGGGCGGGTGTACATCACCCGATCCGGATGGCTCTCGGCGTGCGCGAACACCCTCAGCACGGCGTTCTCGTGGTCGGAGACGGTGAACGTCGGGGCGCTGGTGTACTCACGCACGGGTGTCGTCTCCGATGCTGTCACGGTCTGTGTCGCCGCCCTGGCGGAATTTCCGGAGGTGCCGGGCGAACGCGGCGATTTCGCCGTCCGACCACGAGGCGACCCGGTCGCGTACTTCCTCCACACGGCGTGCGTCGGCGCCGGCCAGCACCGCGACCCCGCCGTCCGTGAGGCTCAGCGGGTGACCGCTGCGGAGCGGTCCCGGCTCGGCGTGCACCCATCCCTCGTCGATGCAGCCCCGGAGTTGACGCGACACGGTGGAGCGGTGCACGCCGAATGCGTCCGAGATCTGGGTGGCCCGGCATCCCGGATTGCGGGCGACGAAGGAGAGCAGCGAATGTTGAGCGAACGTCGGGGATCCGACGGGAGGGCGGTCACCGGCAACCAGTTGACGGACGAGGCGGACGAGTTCGTCATGGACGGCCACCACGCCCGATGCGGGCGTTTCCTCCGGCTCGACCTCGTTGTGTTGCACACCGCAACTGTATCCGACCACTCTGGCCTCGACCACCCGCACCTCGATTCCCGTTGTCGTTTGCTCGACTCACGTTCTGCCCATACTGCTATCGATGCTCCGGAAATTCATTCGGCCGGAGACGTCACACGGTCACAATTGGAGAACGCTTTCCGTCCACCGCTACCGGCCGGACAACGGGCGCCGTCAGAAATCCGTTGCGGGCGCGGGCCCGTCGATGCACTCTGTCCGCATGCTGATCAGACGCGAGAATCCGGGCGACATCGACGCGGTGGCGGCGGTGCACCGGCAGGCGTTCGACGGTGACGCTCCCCTCGAGGTCGGCCTCGTGACCCGGTTGCGCTCGAGCCACGCGTGGGTTCCGCAGCTGTCCCTCGTCGCCGAAGTGGCGGGGTCCGTCGCCGGTCACGTGTGCCTGACCCGCGCGACAGTCGACTCCACGGACGTACTCGCGCTCGGCCCGATCGGCGTGCTCCCCGGCCTCCAGCGCGATGGCGTGGGTTCGGCACTGATGCACGCCGCGCTCGGCGGCGCCGACGCCAGGGACGAACCCCTGGTGGCACTGCTCGGTCACCTCGACTACTACCCGCGGTTCGGCTTCGTCTCCGGAACGTCGGTCGGGATCGAGCCGGACCAGCCCTCGTGGTCGTCCCACTTCCAGGTTCGCCTGCTCGCTCGCTGGGATCCGAGCATGTCCGGCACGTTCAGGTACGCCGCGCCCTTCTACGACCTGTGAGCTCGTATCCGCTGGTAGTTTGAGGTGGCACGTGTCATGGGGGTGAGCGGGAACCGAGGTAGGAAACGATGGAGCACGCGGCCGAGGGCGCCGGAACAGCCGGGCCTGTGGATGCGTCCGTCACGACGACCATCGTCCGCCGGGTCCTTCCCGGCTGCGACGAGGAATTCGCCGATTGGATCCAGACCGGACTCGGGCTCGCCCGGCTGTTTCCCGGATTCCTCGGCGGAGGATGGCTCAAGGAGAGCAGCACCTCGGATGTCTGCGTGATCGTGCTGAAGTTCGAAACCCAAGCCGCGCTGGACAACTGGTTGACGTCTTCACTGCGGAACGGGTGGCTGAGGACCGGCGGGAACATCGCGGTCGAGGAACCGGACGAGCCGGCGTCGGACGTGGAGAGCCTGTTCGAACGCCCTCGCCGCCGGACTGCCGACGGCCGCGATCAGGCGGACTCGCCCGGGATCTGCGCACCGGACGGCATCCCCTCCCCCAAATAGGTCTGGTAGAACGGCCGCCAGTCCGCGGACGCATCTCCACGGTGACCGGGCGCGTCGGACCCGTCGAGGTGCCGGTCGAGGTCGGCGAGGCAGACACTCCACCCGGCGGCGTTCCTGGCCGCAGTGTTGCGGACCTCGAGAACGTTGACGAGCGTCAGGGCGCACCCGTCCGCGGTCGGCTCGACCTCGAAGTGGATCTCGTCCCCGCCCCACGTGAACGCGAGCGTGCACGGGGCGCCGTAGACGAGGACCGTCCCCGTCTCCGGGTCGCTGTGCGGTTCCGGAAAAAAACTCGATGTCGCCACCGGCGTAGGTGTCGAGGCGGACCCGTGACGGAAACCACTGTGCAAGCTCGTCCGGCTCGGACACCGCCTCCCACAGCCTCTGGACGGGAAACGGGTACGTGCACCGGAACCGCACGGCGGGACGACCCTTGAACTCGAAATACCTTCCGTGGATCACCGGCCCACTCCCTCGCTGTCGTACCTGACGACAGCTTGACACGGGAGACCGACGTCCACACCGAAGTTGGGCCACAATTCCGGCCACCCTCCTCCCTTCCTGTCGGACAACTCCCCTACGGTGACGGAGTGACGTCGCCTTGGTCGGAGGGACAGGTCGCATCGGTCGCGCCCGATGCCGGCTCGCTCGCTGCCGCAGGAAAGCTGTCGGCCGCGTGGTCGGAGACGGGCAGCAACGGCGGCGCGCTCTGGGGACTGTGCCAGGGCAGCGGCAAGAGCCCCTATCGATCGGTCGTCGACCTGTCCGGGCCGGCGTACAACTGCTCGTGCCCGAGCCGGAAATTTCCCTGCAAACACACGCTCGGCCTGCTGCTGATCTGGTCGCGGGGCCGGGTCCCGGAGCAGTCCGAACCGCCCCCGTTCGCGGCGGAATGGCTCAGCCGCAGGGCCGGGCGGGCAGCCGCTCCGGCGGCTCCGGCCACCAAGACGGCCGGTGTGAAGGCCACCGAACGCCGGGCCGAGCGGGTGACGGCGGGCCTCGACGAACTCGACCTGTGGCTCACCGACCAGATCCGCGGCGGGCTCGGAGCAGCCGACATCTCGGCATCCGCGTTCGACGCCATCGCGGCCCGGATGGTCGACGCCCAGGCGCCCGGCGTCGCGTCCGCCCTGCGTCGCCTGCCGATCGTCGTGGCCACTCGAGCAGACTGGCCGGACCGGTTGCTCCGCGAGTACGCCAGGCTGCACCTTCTCGTCGTCGCCCATCGCCGCCTGAGCGAACTACCGGAACCCCTGCAGGCGTCGGTGCGCGCGCACGTGGGATACCCGGTGGCCACCGACAGCGTGCGCAGCGAGCCGGGAGTCCGCGACCGGTGGATGGTCCTGGGAATGCAGACCACCGAGGAGAAGCGCCTCTTCACCCGCAAGGTGTGGTTGATCGGCCGCGACCACGGTCGCCGCGCGATCCTCCTGGACTTCGCGCACGGCTCCGCGAACTTCTCCACAGTGGTCCCGCCGCTCGGATCGCTCGTCGACGCCACCCTGCACTTCTACCCCGGCGCCGCACCGCTGCGCGCCCAGTTCGGCGACGTCCACGAGACCCCCGAACCGTTCACCACCGTCGCACCGAGCGACATCGACACCGCTCTCGACCACTTCGCCGCCGCGGTCGGAGCCGACCCGTGGGTCCGCTCGTGGCCGGCTCTGCTCACCGGCGTCACCCCGGCATTCGACGACGGACACTGGTTCGTCGTCGACGCGCAGGGGCGCGCGTTGCCGCTGTCCGGCGAAGACCCGGTCCTGTGGCGGCTCCTCGGAATGTCCGGCGGCCGTCCCGTCACCGTGTTCGGTGAGTGGAACAGCGAATCGCTGGTTCCCGTGTCCGTGTTCGATCGCGGCGACGTGTACCCACTCGGGGCCGGTACACCCTCGGCCGTGGGGAGTCGGCGATGAGCGAACTCCTGTCCGCAGCCCTGCTCGGCACGGCACGGACCGTCCCGTCGTTCGAGGATCTGGCCACCGGTGAACTGGCACACTCGGTCAGCGGCGATCCGGCGGAGACTCTGCTGGGCGCCGCCGCCCTCGAGAACGCGTACCGCGACGGCGGGGTCGCCGCCTCCGCGCGCGTGCTGCCCGCACCCGCCGAGGACGATCCGAGACTGCAGTTGCCACCCGGGTCCGCGTCGCATCTCATGCAGTTGCTCGCGGCCAAGTCGTGGACGCTCACCGAGTGGTTCGCGGTCGTGGCCGAGCGGGATTACCGCGCGCCGGATCATCTCGTCGCCGACCTGATGACCTCGGCCCGCACCAACGACACCCACCGCGAGAGCATTCTCCGACTGGTGGGTTCCCGCGGCCAGTGGCTCGCCGCGCAGAACCCGGACTGGTCGATGCTGGTCCGCCGGTCCGATCGCACCGACGTGTGGACACACGGCGCACACCAGGAACGACTGCAATGGCTCACGACCATGCGGGCGGTGAACCCGGCGATCGCGATGGCCGAATTGAGCCGCACCTGGGATTCCGAACGGGGCGAGCACCGGGCGGCGTTCATCGCCGTTCTGGGAACGGGGCTGAGTGACGCCGACTCCGCCTTGCTCGAGCACGCACTCGACGACCGGCGGAAAGAGGTGCGCCAGCAGGCGGTCCAGTTGCTGCGGCAGCTGCCGAACTCCGCATACGCCGGGCGAATGGCCGCTCGCGCCCGGGCATGGGTGCGGGTGGAGAAGAAGCCGCTGCGTACCCGTCTCGTGGTGAACATGCCCGGTTCCCTGGACGATTCGGCCCGTCGCGACGGCATCGAGGACGTCCACTTCAAGAACAAGGGAATCCGCAGCTGGTGGTTGCGGATGGTGGTCACCGCAGCCCCCTTGTCGGTGTGGGAAGGCATGATCGGCTCCGCCTCCACCGCGTTGGAGATCCGGATCGAAGACCAGTGGCGGGAGGTGATGATGGAGGCGTGGACCACCGCCACTGTGCTGCAACGCAATCCGCGCTGGGCGTCGGCTCTGCTGCACCGCGAAGGGCGGAAGACCGAACGTCGCGTCGTACCGATCGTCCCCGCCCGCGAACGCCTCGCATACATCCTGTCGGGTCGCGCCGACTCCTACCTGCTGGGCGTCGACGGCGCCGCACTGTTCGACGGTCTGCCCCATCCCTGGCCGCTCGACCTGGCCGAGCGGGTGATCGCTCGCCTCGAGGACGTCGCCGGGCGGCACGCCGAGACCGGCAAGGACCTCGGGCAGTTCTCCCGGCACAGCCACTACTCGACCCTCCGCAGCGCCGAGACGCACTTCCCGTTCGCTGCGGCGCCGATTCTCCGAGCAGCCGCCGAACGCACCCGCGATCCCGGCTGGCACCAGGCATTCGCCACTGTCGCCACCAACATCGACCACCGCAGAACAGTCCTGAAGGAGCTCGAGTGACCGAGATCGCGGCCGCCCAGGCCGACCTGCTACGACCCCACGCCGAGCAGGCCTACGCCGACGAACTCGCCGCCCTCGCCGCGCACGACACCCGGCCCCGGCCACCGTCGTGGAAATTGTCTCCGTGGGCGGTCGTGACGTACCTGCTCGGCGGCGAACTCGACGACGGCACCGTCATCACCCCCAAGTACGTCGGTCCCCGCCGGCTCATCGAAGTGGCCGTCGCGACGCTCGCGACCGATCGCGCGTTGCTCCTGCTCGGTGTCCCCGGAACCGCCAAGACGTGGGTGTCCGAACACCTGTCGGCGGCGGTCTCCGGCGAGTCGACCCTGCTCGTCCAGGGAACGTCGGGGACACCGGAGGAGGCCATCCGGTACGGCTGGAACTACGCGAGGCTTCTCGCCGAGGGCCCGACAGAGGGCGCACTCGTTCCGTCCCCCGTCATGACGGCCATGCAGGGCGGGCGGATCGCACGGGTCGAAGAGCTCACCCGCATTCCCGCCGATGTGCAGGATGCACTCATCACCGTGCTGTCGGAGAAGACGCTGCCCATCCCCGAACTGGGCACCGAGGTGCAGGCCGCCAAGGGTTTCAACCTGATCGCCACCGCGAACGACCGCGACCGCGGGGTCAACGAACTGTCCTCCGCGTTGCGCAGGCGGTTCAACACGGTGGTCCTGCCCCTGCCCGCCAACGAGGAGGACGAGGTCGCCATCGTCGCGCGGCGCGTCGAGCAACTCGGGTCCTCGCTGGAACTGCCGGAAATCCCGGCGACCGTCGACGAGATCCGGCGTGTGGTCACCGTGTTCCGCGAACTCCGGTCGGGCGTCACCGGCGACGGCCGCACCACACTGAAGTCGCCGTCCGGAACGCTGTCGACGGCGGAGGCGATCTCGGTCGTCACCAACGGACTCGCCCTCGCGGCGCACTTCGGCGACGGGGTGCTCCGTCCGTCCGACGTCGCCGCCGGCATTCTCGGGTCCGTGCTGAAGGACCCGGTGGCCGACAAGGTCGTGTGGACCGAATACCTCGAGGCCGTGGTCCGCGAACGGGAGGACTGGGCCGACTTCTACCGGGCGTGCCGCGAGGTCACCGGGTGAACTCCGACGTCCGTGTCTTCGGCATCCGCCACCACGGGCCCGGTTCGGCACGATCGGTGCGTCGCGCGCTCGACGAATTCGTCCCCGACGCCGTCCTCATCGAAGGGCCCGCGGACGCCGATCCGCTGGTCGCGTTGACTGCCTCCGACACCATGGAACCTCCGGTGGCCCTGCTCGCGTATGCCACCGGGGAGCCCAGGACGGCGGCGTTCTGGCCGTTCGCCGTGTTCTCCCCGGAGTGGCAGGCGCTGTCGTGGGCGGCCGGGCGCGGTGTCGACGTCCGCTTCTGCGACCTTCCGGCCGCCAACACCCTCGCCGCCGACGACTCCGACCCCCGCTCCGAGGATCCGCTGACCCAGTTGGCCGCCGCGGCGGGCTACGACGACACCGAACGCTGGTGGGACGCCGTCATCGAATCAGGTTCGGGCCCCGACTCGTTCGACGCGATCACCGAGGCCATGACCGCGCTGCGGGACACCGTCGAACTCGACGAACCCACCAGCAGGCGCGAGGCGTACATGCGCCAGACGCTGCGGAAGGTGATCAAGGGCGGCGCCCAGCGGATCGCGGTGGTGTGCGGCGCCTGGCACGCCCCGGCACTCGCCGGACCTCTCGGACCGGCCACCGCGGACGCGCGAATCCTCAAGGGAATCCCCAAGATCAAGACCTCGCTGACGTGGGTGCCGTGGACGCACTCACGACTGTCCGCGGCGTCGGGGTACGGCGCCGGGATCACGTCCCCCGGCTGGTATCACCACCTGTTCACCGCACCGGACCGCACGATCACCCGATGGCTCACCAAGGTCGCGCGGGTGCTGCGGGACGAGGACCTTCCGGTATCGAGTGCGCATGTCATCGAATCCGTCCGTCTCGCAGACACGTTGGCAGCGATGCGCGCGCGGCCGCTGGCCGGTCTCTCCGAGGTCACCGAGGCCACCCGCGCCGTGATGTGCGACGGCGACGACGTCCTGCTCGACCTCATCACGCGGCGACTCGTCGTCGGCGAGGCTCTCGGCACCGTCCCGGACGACACCCCGACGGTGCCCCTCGACGCCGACCTGCGGGCGCGGGCGAAGACCCTGCGGCTCAAGCAGCAGGCCACCGAGAAGACCATCGACCTCGACCTGCGCCGAGACAACGACGTCGCGCGGTCCCGGCTCCTGCACCGCCTGCAGATCCTCGGTGTCGGCTGGGGCACCCCGGCCGACAGCGACGTCCGCGGTACCGGCACGTTCCGCGAGACGTGGTCCCTCACCTGGAAACCCGAACTGGCGGTGTCGATCATCGAGGCGTCGCTGTGGGGCACCACCGTCGAGGCCGCGGCGACAGCGAAGGTGCGCGAGGAGGCCTCGTCCGGTGACGTCTCCCTCGCCCGGCTCACCGGGCTGCTCGAGCAGGCCCTGCTGTCGGATCTCGGAGATGCGCTGGTCGAGTTGCTGCGCGCGCTGGAGACCGCGGCCACGCTCGACCACGACGTGATGCACCTGATGGATGCCCTGCCCGCGCTCACCCGCACGCTGCGATACGGCGACGTCCGCGGCACCGACGTCTCGTCCCTCACCCGCGTCACCGACAGCCTGCTCGTCCGCATCTGCGCGGGACTGCCCTCGGCGCTGTCGGGTCTGGACTACGACAGCGCACTCGACCTGCGCCGCGCCGTCGACGACGTCCATGCGGCGGTGATGCTGCGCGACGACGATCGTGCGTCGGCGCGGTGGCTCGGCACGCTCGCCGGCCTCGTCGACCGCAGCGACGTGAACGGCGTCGTGATCGGACGCATGGTCCGATTGCTCCGCGACGCAGGCACCGTCAGCGAAACCGAGTCCGCCACCCGACTGTCGCGGGCGCTGTCCGTCGGCGCCGATCCCTCCGCCAAGGCGGGGTGGGTGGACGGCTTCCTCGGCGGCGGAGGTCTGCTGCTGGTCCACGACCGGCAGCTGCTGCGACTGCTCGACGGCTGGGTGTCGGGACTGCGCGAGCAGGACTTCGTCGACGTGCTGCCATTGCTGCGGCGCACGTTCGGCGGCTTCGAAACCGGGGAACGCCGGGCGATCGGGCAGTCCGTGGAGGGCGGGTCCACGGAAGATGCCCGCGCCGAGATCGACGCTCGTCGGGGCACGATCGCGGTCCGGACCGTCGCGGACATTCTGGGGGTGACATCGTGACCGAAGACGCGGAGCGGCTCCGACGGTGGCGGCTGCTGCTCGGCAACGCCGCCGAGGAGTCCACCGGCGGTCTCGCGTCCAAGACGGACACCGCGATGGACGGCGCTCTGGCCGCCCTGTACGACACCACCAGTGAAGGGTCGAAGAGCCGCCGTCGCGGCGCGGGTCTCGGCGGATCGGCGCCGAAGGTCGCCCGCTGGCTCGGCGACATCCGCACCTACTTCCCGAGCAGCGTCGTGCAGGTGATGCAGAAGGACGCCATCGACCGACTCGGCCTCACCCAGCTGCTCCTCGAACCCGAGCTGCTCGACGCCGTCGAACCGGACGTCCACCTCGTCGGCACGCTACTGAGCCTGAACCGGGTGATGCCCGAGACCAGCAAGGCCACCGCCCGGATGGTCGTCGAGAAGGTGGTCCGGGAGGTGGAGGAACGGATCGCGCAGAAGACCAGGACCGCCGTCACCGGTGCCCTGAACCGGTCGGCCCGCATCACCAACCCCAAGTACCGCGACATCGACTGGAATCGCACCATCCGCGCCAACCTCGCGCACTACCTGCCCGAGTACAAGACGGTGGTGCCGGAGCGGCTGCTCGGATACGGCCGCCGATCGCAGGCCGTGCACCGCGACGTCGTCCTCGCCATCGACCAGTCCGGGTCGATGGCGTCGAGCGTCGTGTATGCGTCCGTGTTCGGCGCGGTGCTCGCCTCGATGCGGGCGCTGAAGACGTCGCTGGTCGTGTTCGACACGGCGGTCGTCGACCTCACCGACAAGCTGTCCGATCCGGTCGACGTGCTGTTCGGCACGCAACTCGGCGGCGGCACCGACATCAACCGGGCCATCGCCTACAGCCAGTCACTGATCGACAGGCCGACGGAATCGCTGTTCGTGCTGATCTCGGACCTGTACGAGGGCGGGATCCGCGCGGAGATGCTGCGGCGGATGGCGGCGATGAAGAACGCAGGCGTCCAGGTGGTTGTTCTGCTGGCACTGTCCGACGACGGCGCCCCGTCGTTCGATCACGACAATGCGGCGGCCCTGGGTCGGCTCGGCATTCCCGCGTTCGCCTGCACACCGGACAAGTTCCCGGAACTGCTGGCGCTCGCACTGGAACGCGGCGATATCGGCAGGTGGGCCGTCAGTCTCCAGACGGAGTGACCGGGGGTCAGCCGGCGGCCATCCGGCGGTCGCTGTGCAGTTCGGGGTGCGCGTCGGCGCGGATCCTGAGCAGGACCAGTCCGGAGACCGAGGCGACGATCAGCGATGCGACCGTCCAGGGAACGTGCAGTTCGGAGATCCCGACTCCCGCACCGACGAGTCCCACGAAAAGCAGGCTCCACATGATCGCTTTGACTGGACCGGACCCCATGGCAATGCTCCTTCACCGAGATTACGTACATCCCCCGTGAGTTCTGGTGTGCGCGCAGAACGTTAGCCGCGTCACACTGGGGTCCCTGTGCGACACGTCGAAAACGCTCTTTCCGATACCAATCCGAGACCTGGACCCGTGAGTACTTATTAACCGCGGGCGGTTAATAACTACTCACGGGGGCGGCTAGATGATGCTGATGGCCCCCTGGGTGGTCGCCGACGCGAGCACCCGCAGGTGGTCGTCGGACCCGCCGAGTGTGTGCTCGATGGCGGTCAGCCGGCTCACGTAGTGTCCGACCGGATACTCGGCCGTCATGCCGATGCCGCCGTGCATTTGGATCGCTTCCTGCCCGATCGTGCGGGCGGAGCGGCCGATCTGCAGTTTGGCGCGCGAGGCGACCACCGGATCGACGGTTCCGTCGGCCAGCGACATCGTCGCGTAGAGACTCATGCTGCGAGCCAGTTCCAGCAGCACGTACATGTCGGCCGCACGGTGCGTGAGCGTCTGGAACTTCGCGATCGGGACACCGAACTGCTTGCGGGTCTTCAGGTACTCGGTGGTCAGCCGCAGCGCCTCCTCCATCGCGCCGACGGCCTCCGCGCACAGCGCCGCCTGCGCCCGGATCTGCGCACTCTCGATCGCCGACGACGCGTCGCCGCCCTCACCGAGGGGCTCCGCCGGGGTGTCCGACAGTTCCACCTGCGCGGCCCGCAGTCCATCGTGGGTCGCGTAGGCGGTGCGGGTCAGGCCGCTGGCGCCGGCGTCGACGAGGAACAGTCCGACCCCACCGTCCGGGAGTGCCGCCGTGACGACCAGTGTGTTCGCGCTACCGCCGTGCGGAACAGGGTTCTTGGTACCGGTGAGGGTCCACGCGTCGCCGTCTTTCTTCGCGGACGTGGACACCTGGGTCGACGGCCAGCGCACACCCGGTTCCCGATCCGCGAAGGCCAGCAGGAGGTTGCCCTCCGACACGTCGGGCAGAATCCGGCGGCGCTGCTCCGTGCTGCCTGCCGCGGCGATCAGGCCGCCGGGGACGAGCACGGCGTCGAGGACGGGTTCGGGCGCGAGGCGGCGGCCGATCTCGGTCATCACCGATGCGACCTCGACCGGTCCGGCGCCCATTCCGCCGTCTTCCTCGTCGAAGCTCAGGCCCAGCAGTCCCACCTCGGCGAGTTGCTTCCACACCTGCGGGCTCCACCCCTGCTCGGTGTCGGTGACGGCGTTGCGCTTCTCCGCGTCGTAGCTGCGGCCCAGCAGTTCACGGGTGGTGTCGCGCAGCAGTTTCTGTTCGTCGGTCAGTTCGAAGTCCATGTCACGCCCTCACAATCCGAGGATCGAGGAGGCGATGATGCTGCGCTGCACTTCGCTCGATCCGCTGTAGATGGAAACCTTGCGGTAGTTCAGATACGTCGGAGTCGTCCGCTGCGCCCAGAGCGGCGAGGAGATGCCGTCACCTGCGGCGAAGGGCAGGGAGTCGGGTCCCGCGACGTCGGTGAGCAGTTCGAGGGTGGCCTGCTGCAGTTCGGACCCGCGCAGCTTCAGCAGCGACGACGCCGGGTTCGGCTTGCCGTCCGCCGAACTGGCCACCACCCGCAGCTGGGTGAGTTCGAGCGCGATGATCTCGTTCTCCAACTCGGCGATCCGGGCGGCGAACAGCGGATCGTCGAGCAGCGTCCCCTCGCCGACCGAGATCTCGGCTGCGCGTTCCTTCGCCTGCGCGAGACGGACTTTGGAGAATCCCAGCCGGGTCACACCGGTGCGCTCGTTGCCGAGCAGGAACTTGGCGTAGCTCCAGCCCTGGTTCTCCTCGCCCACGAGGTTCTCGGCAGGCACGCGCACGTCCTCGAAGAAGATCTCGTTGACCTCGTAGCCGCCGTCGATCAGCTTGATCGGGCGCACCGTGACGCCGGGCGTCTTCATGTCGACGAGGATGAACGAGATACCGGCCTGCTTCTTGGGGGCGTCCGGGTTGGTGCGAGCGAGGACGAAGATCCAGTCGGCGTGCTGCGCCAGCGTGGTCCACGTCTTCTGGCCGTTGAGCACGTAGTCGTCGCCGTCGCGGACGGCGCGGGTCTTCAGCGACGCGAGGTCGGAGCCGGCCTCGGGTTCGGAGAATCCCTGGCACCACCAGATGTCGAGGTTGGCGGTCGGGGGAAGGAACTTCTCCTTCTGCTCCTGCGAACCGAAGGCCGCGATGACCGGGCCGACCATGCTGGTGTTGAACGCGAGCGGCTCGGGCACCGACGCGAGCTGCAGTTCGTCGAGCCAGATGTGCTTCTGCACCGGCGTCCAGTCGCGGCCGCCCCACTCGACCGGCCAGTGCGGCGTCGCGAGACCGTTGGCGTTCAGAATCCGCTGGGACTCGATGAACCCTTCCTTCCCCACTTCTTCTCCACGCGCATACCGCTCGCGGATCTCCGCCGGAATCTGCGTGGTGAAGAACGTTCGCATCTCGTCGCGGAACGCCAGCTCCTCGTCGGTCAAGGCCAGATTCATCGGAATTCCTTCGCACTCGAGGTCGGATTCATGTTCTGGTCCCGACGTTACTCCCTCGTGCGGCTCACAGGTCAGGCGGTGCGGAGGACGAGCAGGTACGCACCACCGGCGGCATCGATCTGCGTCTCGACGTTCAGTTCCGGTGCGAGACGGGACAACCTGTCGAGCAACCACGCCGCCGCGTCCTCGGCGTCCGATTTGCCCGGGCACCGCGCCACCGCCACCCGGCCACCCTTGCGGCCGAGCTGTTCGACCACACCGATGATCGGAGCGGGATCGACGACGAACAACCGGTCGGGCCACGGCACGACCGGTTTGACGGCACCCTTCTTGGTGTTGCACGCACGGTGAGCGAGGCGTTCGACGCCGCCCTTCGCCTTGGCCTTCTTCGCGGTGACGACGCTGTCGATACTGGGGCCGCGCGGATCGTTGACCGACATGTCGGGATCCACCGGTTCGTCACACAGCCAGCAGCGCCACGACTCGCGGTCGCCGACCTCTCGAAGAGTACTCATGGGCGCCAACGCTACCCGTGCGGCTAGACCGGATCGAAGCCGGAAATCAGCCAGTTCTCGCCGGACTTGGTCAGCTCGACGTTGATGCTCGTCGCCGTCACCGCCGGTTCCGGTTTCGCCGCACTGGTGGTGGTCTGGTTGACGAACAACAGCACGGTCGCGGTGTCGGCCGCCACCTCGACCGGACCGGACGCGGCCACCGTCGCCCGGGTGGCCACCTGACTCTCCTTGGCCGCCGGGACGACGACGTCCGTCGTGAACTGGGTGTAGTAGTCGAGGAACTCCCCCGTCAGGCGTTCCTTTGCGGCGCCGACGTCGTTCTCCACCGTGTCCGGCTCGTACGACAGCAGGGCGATCGCGCCCTGCGAAGCGGTGTCGGTGACGGCGGCGCGGACGGTGTCGTCGACGCGCTGGTCGGGCCGGTAGAGCGTGAAGTACAGAACCCCCGCCAGCACGGCCGCGACCGCGGTGAGCGCGCCCAGGATCAGGAGGAGTCTGCGCGACTTCGGCGATGCGTCGGTACTCACTGCACGAACCCTGCCTTCACGATCTTGTATGTGCCGTCCTCGAGTTGCATCGTCACGCGCATTCTCTGACCGCGTGGCTCCTCGGCAGCGCCGCCCGCGTTGGACACCTTCTGCGCGACCGCCACGAGCACGTCTGCGGAGTCGCCGTTCTGCGTCTCGATCGCAGCCTGGCGCACCTCCCCCTGGGACTTGACCTTGGCCTCCTGCATGACCGCGATCAGGTCTGCGGACCGGGCTTCGAATTCGTCGCGGAATTCTCCGGCCGAGCCGTCGAGCACCTTCTGCACGTCCTCGTCGGCCCGCTCGAAGTCCATCGTCGTCAGATCGACGACGCCCTGGCGCGCTGCATCGAGGATCTCGGATCTCTGCTGCGCCTCCTGCTCCGCCTGCCGGTGCGTGTAGCCGAAGTAGCCGCTGACCGCGACGAACGCGAGCGCGAGGACGGCCAGAACCACGACACTCGCGGTGACGGCCGGCGTCCGGGCCTGGGGAGCGGCGTCCTCACCGGTGGGCTCTTCCGCCATGGAGTTCCTTTCGTCGTGCCCGCCTCTGTTACCTGCATCACGTCAGATGCTACCGGGTGGTCATATCAAATATTTTTCGGTGTCATTCGTCGGCAGATCCGCGGGTGCAAAGGCGCGTGGGAGACCCCGCGTACGGTCGGTGATCATTACTGTTGAGGAGAAGGCAGGCGACTCGAAGGGGATCCACGATGACCAGCGATTCAGGCGCACGCAGCCGCGTGCAGTTCGGTGCCGGGGCGACGCCGGAACTCGTCAGTTCCGAGGGACGGACCATCATCGCGGACGCAGTGGTTGCCAAGATCGCCGGTATCGCCACCCGTGAGATCAACGGCGTCTACGACGTCGGCGGCGGCACCGCACGCGCTGTCGGCGCTCTCCGCGATCGGATCCCCGGCGCCCGCGTCAACCACGCCCAGGGCGTCGCCGTCGAAGTCGGCGAGAAGCAGGCCGCCATCGACATCGGCATCGTCGCGGAATACGGCGTCGCACTGCACGAACTCGCGGTCGGCATCCGGCGAAACGTCATCGCGGCCGTCGAGCGCATGACCGGGCTCGAAGTGACCGAAGTGAACATCACCGTCTTCGACGTCATGCTGTTCGACGAATCCGAGGCCGCGTCCGAGCTCGACGGCAAACCGAGGGTGCAGTGACCGGACCACTTCCACCGGACACCCACGCCGAGGACATCTCCGAACGCATCGTCGCTGCCGTCCTCGCAACCCCCGGGGTGGCAGCGATGCACGGCGGCGCGTTCGGTGAAGTCGCGACCTACCTGCCCGGACGCCGGGTGACCGGGGTGACCGTCGGCCCCACGTCCTGTGCCGTCCACCTCGCGGCGCGCTACCCCGCCAACGTCGTCGACACCGCCGAAAGAGTGCGGGCCGCAGTGGAATCGCTGGTGGACGTCCCCGTCGACGTGACCATCGAAGATCTCCTGACAGAGACAGGACAAGCTCAATGAACAGCACAATCACAGGCCTGATCGTCGGGTTACTTCTCGCCATCGCCGGCATCCTCGGTGGTTTCAGCGGATTCGTCTTCGCCGTCCTCCTCGGCGCGCTGGGCATGGCCGTCGGCGCGCACCGCGACGGCCACCTCGATCTCGGCGCCATCCTCCGAAGCCGCGGCCGTGGCTGAACCCTTCACCGCACCCTCCGCCGGTCCCCACGACGACACGGCGCTCGACGACACCGCCCTGCGCGGCGAACTGGTCATCAAGGAGCGCGCCGTCGTGAAGATCGCCGTCGCCGCGGCGCTTCAGGTACCCGGCGTCGTCAAGCAGTCCGGTGGGCTGTCTCGCCTGACGGGCCGGGAACTGCCCCGAGCCGACGTCTCGACGGGAGCGGGCGCCGTCGCGATCAACCTGTACATCGCGGTGCAGTGGCCGTGTCACCTCGACCTCGTCAACCGCCGGCTCCGCGCGCAGGTGCACCGTCAGGTCGAACAGATGACGGGCATGCCGGTCATCGAACTCAACATCGTGGTCGTCGGAACGGAATCCGCAGCCCCCGAAGACAGTTCGACCGAAAGCCGCTACTCCGAACAAGGCGACCCTGCCGTGCCGCCCGCCCCGGTGGCACCCATCCGGCCACGCACGCCGCGTGCGACTCCGGCCGCCGTGCCCGCCGCAATCATCGTCGCCGTCGGGGCCCTCGGTCTCGCGGTCGTTGCGGCGCGTGAGCTGCTCATCATGCGCGGCACCTTCGCCAACGCGCCCTGGATCCGCAACACCGTGCAATGGCTGGGCCGGCTGCACTGGTCCGAGTGGATCGTCCCCGCTGCGGCAGGCGCGATCGTCCTGGGGGTCGTGTTCATCGTCGCGGCCCTCAAACCGCGGCCGCGCACCCACCTGCCGCTCGCCGTAGGTGACACCCCGATCGTCTGGCTGCGCCCCACGGACCTCGCTCGCAATTCCAGTAGCCACGCCAAGACCGTCCCCGGGGTGCTGTCGGCGCACACGACGGTCGACCGCAAGCACGTCACCGTCCGCGTGGTGCGCACCGAATCGACACCCGCCGGCGACGTGGCCATCTCCGTCCGCGAGGCGGTGGAACCGACGCTGTCGCTGCTCGGCACGTCCCCCGAACTCCGAGTGCAGGTGAAGCCGTGAGACATCGGACCGCCGCCGTCAACCGGCTCATCGTCCTGATCGTCGGGCTCGCGCTTCTCGGGTTCGGCGCCTACGCCATGGCCTGGGACCTCCAGGTTCCGATCGTCCGCGAATGGGTGTCGCGGTACGACCGCGCGCGCGTCACCGCACTCCCCGACCAGGACTGGTGGGGCTGGGCGCTCGCCGCCACGGTCGTCGTGGGACTGGTCTTCGGGATCGTGCTCCTCGCCCTGGACCTCACCCGCCGACGCACGTCCCCCGTCGCCGTACCTGATCGCGAATCGGGCACCTACGTGACTGTCGACCTCGGCTCCCTCGCCAACGGGGTCGCCAGTGAACTCTCCCAGTATCCCGGAGTCCGGCAGACACGCGCTCGCGCCGTCATCGAACGCGGCCTCCCCACCCTGTCGATCGTCGTGACCGCCGACCCCACCCTCGACATCTACGACTTCACGCGCAAATCCGAGGACGTCGCGTCGTGGGTCGCATCGACCCTCGGTGGTGAAGAGGTCGCCACCCAGGTCCTGCTCCACCTCGACCGCGCCGACCACCCGGTGCACGTCGAAAGCTGACGCGGGGCGTGGGAGTACCTCGACGCGTTCGCCGCGGAAGGTGGGCTGCTCGGTCTCGGACCGTTCGACGACCCGGCGAGCAACCGGTCCATGGCGATCTTCAGCAGCCGCGAGCGCGCAGAACAATTTATCGCGCGCGACCCGTTCGTCCTCGAAGGCATCGCGCATCCCGGCGACATCCGAGAATGGGATGCGTTGAACTACCACCCAAGTCCGTACCCCGAAAACGCCAATGGCGCCCACCCCGGAGGGTGAGCGCCATTGGCGTTGGTGGAGCTAGATCACTTGTTGATCTTCGTGACCTTGCCGGCGCCGACGGTACGGCCGCCTTCGCGGATCGCGAAGCGCAGGCCCTCGTCCATGGCGACGGGCTGGATCAGCTTGACGGACATCTCGGTGTTGTCACCGGGCATGACCATCTCGGTGCCCTCGGGCAGCGTCACAACGCCCGTCACGTCCGTGGTACGGAAGTAGAACTGCGGACGGTAGTTGTTGAAGAACGGCGTGTGGCGGCCGCCCTCGTCCTTGGACAGGATGTACGCCTGGCCCTCGAACTCGGTGTGCGGGGTGGTGGTGCCGGGCTTGACGACAACCTGTCCACGCTCGACATCTTCGCGCTTGATACCACGAACCAGCAGACCGACGTTGTCACCGGCCTGGCCCGAGTCGAGGAGCTTGCGGAACATCTCGATACCCGTGACCGTGGTCTTGGTCTTGGTTTCCTTGATGCCGACGATCTCGACGTCCTCGTTGACGTTGATCACGCCACGCTCGATACGACCGGTGACGACGGTGCCACGACCGGTGATCGTGAAGACGTCCTCGACGGGCATGAGGAAGGGCTTCTCGGTCTCGCGGACCGGGTCCGGGATGGACTCGTCGACCGCAGCCATGAGCTCGAGGATGTTCTTGGTCCACTCGGGGTCGCCCTCGAGCGCCTTGAGTGCGGAGACCTTGACAACCGGAGCGTCCTCGTCGAACTCCTGCGCAGCGAGGAGCTCACGGACCTCCATCTCGACGAGCTCGATGATCTCGTCGTCGTCCACCATGTCGGCCTTGTTCAGGGCGACGAGGATGTACGGCACGCCGACCTGGCGGGCGAGCAGCACGTGCTCACGCGTCTGGGGCATCGGGCCGTCGGTGGCCGCGACCACGAGGATGGCGCCGTCCATCTGCGCCGCACCGGTGATCATGTTCTTGATGTAGTCGGCGTGACCGGGAGCATCGACGTGCGCGTAGTGGCGCTTCTCGGTCTGGTACTCAACATGCGAGATGTTGATCGTGATACCGCGAGCCTTCTCCTCAGGAGCCTTGTCGATCTCGTCGAAGGCCGAAGCCTCGTTGAGATCCGGGTACGCGTCGTGCAGAACCTTGGTGATGGCCGCGGTCAGCGTGGTCTTGCCGTGGTCGACGTGACCGATGGTGCCGATGTTCACGTGCGGCTTCGTCCGCTCGAACTTCGCCTTCGCCACTGTGTGTCCTCCTGGACTGATTGATGCTTGCGGTATGCAGCAGTGCGGTTGTTATTACTGGGTCGTGCTTCGGCCGGCTGGAACCGAGGTTACTCGCCGGTCGCCTTGGCGATGATTTCCTTCGAGACGTTCGCGGGAACCTCTGCGTAGGAATCGAACACCATGGAGAAGTTCGCCCGGCCCTGGGTCTTCGACCGCAGATCACCGATGTAACCAAACATCTCCGAGAGCGGAACCAGCGCCTTCACGACACGGGCACCACTGCGTTCCTCCATGGCCTGGATCTGGCCACGGCGGGAGTTCAGGTCGCCGATCACATCACCCATGTACTCCTCGGGTGTGGTGACCTCGACAGCCATGAGCGGCTCGAGAATGACCGGGCCGGCCTTGCGGGCGGCTTCCTTCAGCGCCTGCGAACCGGCAACCTTGAAGGCCATTTCCGACGAGTCGACGTCGTGGTATGCACCGTCGAGCAGCGACAGCTTCAGGTTCACCAGCGGGTAGCCGGCAAGAACGCCGTACTGCATCGCGTCCTGCGCGCCTGCATCCACGGAAGGGATGTACTCGCGAGGGATGCGGCCGCCGGAGACCTTGTTCTCGAACTCGTAGGTGGCACCGTCTTCGCCGACGAACGGCTCCAGCGCGATGATCACCTTGGCGAACTGGCCCGATCCACCCGTCTGCTTCTTGTGGGTGTAGTCGTGCTTCTCGACCTTCTTGGTGATGGTCTCGCGGTAGGCGACCTGCGGCTTGCCGACGTTGGCCTCGACCTTGAACTCGCGACGCATACGGTCGACGAGGATGTCGAGGTGGAGCTCGCCCATGCCGCCGATGACGGTCTGGCCGGTCTCCTCGTCGAGCTCGACGGAGAACGTCGGGTCCTCTTCGGCGAGCTTCTGGATCGCGGTGCCCAGCTTCTCCTGGTCGGACTTGGTCTTGGGCTCGATCGAGACCTGGATGACCGGGTCCGGGAAGCTCATGGACTCGAGCACGATCGGCGCGTCCTGTGCACACAGGGTGTCACCGGTCGTCGTGTCCTTCAGACCGATCATCGCGTAGATGTGGCCGGCCACGGCCTCGTCGACCGGGTTCTCCTTGTTGGCGTGCATCTGGAAGAGCTTTCCGATGCGCTCCTTCTTGCCCTTGGTCGCGTTCATGACCTGGGCGCCCGGATCGATCCGGCCGGAGTACACGCGGACGAACGTCAGCTTGCCGAAGAACGGGTGCGAAGCGATCTTGAAGGCCAGAGCCGAGAACGGCTCTTCCTTGCTCGGCTTACGCGTGAGGATCTCTTCTTCGTTGCCCAGGGCGTGACCCTGAACCTCGCCGATGTCCAGCGGGTTCGGCAGGTAGTCGATGACCGCGTCGAGCATGGGCTGAACGCCCTTGTTCTTGAACGCGGAACCACACAGCACCGGGTACAGCTCGGAGTTGACCGTCATCTTGCGGATGGCGCCCTTGATCTCCTCGACGGAGAGCTCCTCGCCGGCGAAGTACTTCTCCATGAGCTTCTCGTCGGACTCGGCGACCGTCTCGAGCAGCTTCTCGCGGTACTCGGCAGCCTTGTCGGCGAGATCGGCCGGGATCTCCTCGATGGTGGGCTCGGCGCCGATGGCGACCGTGCCACGCCAGGTGACAGCCTTCATCTCGACCAGGTCGACGACGCCGTCGAAGTCGTCCTCGGCGCCGATCGGCAGCTGGAGAACGAGCGGCTTCGCGCCGAGGCGGTCGATGATGGTCTGGACCGTGAAGTAGAAGTCCGCGCCCATCTTGTCCATCTTGTTGACGAAACAGATGCGCGGAACGTCGTACTTGGCGGCCTGACGCCACACCTGCTCCGACTGGGGCTCGACGCCCTCTTTGCCGTCGAACACTGCGACGGCGCCGTCGAGCACGCGGAGCGAACGCTCCACCTCGACGGTGAAGTCGACGTGGCCCGGCGTGTCGATGATGTTGATCTGGTTGTTGTTCCAGAAGCAGGTCACCGCGGCAGAGGTGATCGTGATGCCGCGTTCCTTCTCCTGTTCCATCCAGTCCGTGGTCGAGGCACCGTCGTGCGTCTCACCGATCTTGTAGTTGACACCGGTGTAGAACAGGATGCGCTCGGTGGTCGTGGTCTTGCCGGCATCGATGTGCGCCATGATGCCGATGTTGCGGACCTTGTTCAGGTCGGTCAGCACTTCCTGTGCCACAGGATTCTTCCCCGCTCGTAGCTCGTGTATCGGGTGTCGGCCTCCCCGGTGTTCCACCAGCGGGGCCATTGTCTCGAGTTGTAGATCAGCCGGTCCCCGGTAGGGCCCGACGTGCGACTACGCCGGAGCAGTCACGGTAGGTGACTGCTCCGACGTGACGTCACCAGCGGTAGTGGGCGAATGCCTTGTTGGCTTCGGCCATCTTGTGAGTGTCCTCACGGCGCTTCACAGCGGCACCCAAGCCGTTGCTGGCATCGAGGAGCTCGTTGGCGAGACGCTCGACCATGGTCTTCTCGCGGCGCTGCCGGGAGAAGGTCACGAGCCAGCGGAGCGCGAGGGTGGTGGAGCGGCCCGGACGGACCTCGACCGGCACCTGGTAGGTGGCGCCACCGACACGGCGGCTGCGGACCTCGAGGGCAGGCTTGACGTTGTCCAGTGCGCGCTTGAGAGTGACGACCGGATCGGTGCCGGTCTTCTCGCGCGCCTGCTCGAGTGCTTCGTAGACGATGCGCTCGGCGGTGGACTTCTTGCCGTCCAGGAGAATCTTGTTGACGAGCTGCGTCACCAGGGGCGAACCGTAGACCGGGTCGTTGATGAGCGGACGCTTCGGAGCGGGGCCCTTACGTGGCATTAGCTCTTCTCCTTCTTGGCGCCGTAGCGGCTGCGGGCCTGCTTGCGGCCCTTGACACCCTGGGTGTCGAGCGAGCCACGGATGATCTTGTAGCGCACACCGGGGAGGTCCTTCACACGACCACCGCGGACGAGCACCATCGAGTGCTCCTGCAGGTTGTGACCCTCGCCCGGGATGTAAGCGGTGACCTCGACGGAGCTGGTCAAGCGCACACGCGCGACCTTACGGAGCGCCGAGTTCGGCTTCTTCGGGGTGGTGGTGTACACGCGGGTGCACACGCCACGACGCTGCGGGCTGCCCTTGAGGGCTGCCGTCTTGACCTTCGCGGTCTTGTCGCGGCGGCCCTTGCGGACCAGCTGGTTGATGGTTGGCATTTACCGGCTTTCTTCGTGTTGAACAGACTGCTCTGGACAAGCAACCTTGGCTGTTCTGAAATTAGGGATCTAGCAGTTGGGGCAAGAGAGCTGCTGCCCCTCACCCGCACCTCGAGCTGCACCCGAGGTCGGGTGTGTCGCATACCCCCACACAGGCA
The DNA here is from genome assembly GCF_011603105.1 of Rhodococcus sp. A14. NCBI lineage: Bacteria > Bacillati > Actinomycetota > Actinomycetes > Mycobacteriales > Nocardiaceae > Rhodococcus > Rhodococcus sp. A14. Next base: position 75,282 of record NZ_JAAOQS010000022.1, read on the forward strand.
GCCGGATGCTCGTTCCATGCAGAAATCTGCACGAACGCGCGCACGGCAATACCTCGCTAGGCACACAGATCGGCCCGGGCATGCCGGACACGACCCACAACGATACCCGGCGGCGCGCCGGAAGGTCAAAGTGGGCTGGCAGTGGTAAGGGCTGACCTGCGATGTGGGGTGCTGCTCGGAGCTGTCGGTACGGACACGGGCACATCAACTACTCAGATTGAGCGTCAGATCCGCAAGCGTCGATGCCGCTTCACACGGGTCTGCCGCCCCCGTCTGGAACTGTACCCACCAGCCGACGACGCCCGCGGAGGGTGATCCGACCGTCACTCCGCACGCCCCCGGATCGCCGCGGGGACGCATCACGACGGCCTTGCGCCCCTGGATGGTGGAGGACTCCACCGTGTAGCCGAGCTTCTCGCCGGTCGACTTCTCCGTGTCGAGAGAACCCGTCTCGAACCAGTTGAACGTCACCTTCACGGGACCGTTGGCGCCGACCGCGTCCCAGCGGCAGATCGCGCCGAAGAAGCCCCGTTCGATGGCGTCGGCGCCGACGGTCTGGGCGATCTGTTCGTCGGCGACGGCGTTGCACTCCTCCAGCAGGGCCGTGAACTGTTCGGTGTCACCGGACGAGGACGCCCCTTCTGCCCTGGGTGAGCCCTCGATCGTCGACCCGCACCCCGCGATCAGCCCGACCGCGGTGGCCGCGGCCAGCACCCGAACCGCACGCCACGTCCCGCCGTTCATCACTCCCCCGCTCATTTGGCCCTCGACACGCTGAGTTCGGCGAGATCGCGCGCCACCGTGCACGGGTCCGCCGCGGGTTGCGCGTCCGCGTACATCACCGACCAGTGGACGAAGTCGCCCCCGAACTCCACGCCGAGTTCACACAGAATTCCTTCGGACGATGCGATGAATCCGGGGTGCCCCTGGATGTCGATGTCGGTGGCCGGCCTGCCGATCAGCTCGGAACCTGCCCGCTCGCGGCCGATGGGACTGCCGCGGTACCAGGAGAACGTCACGCTGGGACCGCCTATTCCTGCGGTTTCCCACTCGCAGCCGACGGAATTTCGCGTCACGCCGGTGAAGGGCGGCATCCCGAACGCCTTCGCGACCTCGTCGTCGGTGACCGAACCGCACTGACCGAAGAACGGGCCCGGATCGGTCACCTGCGGGAGTTGCTGCGCGGCAGGCTCGGTACCGGAATCGTCTCCGTCTCCCCCGCAGCCGGCCAGACCGGCGGCGACGGTGATCAGGACGAGCGCTCCCCATTTCCGGCCCATGGTCGGTGACTCTACCGATCCCCGCGCTCTTTGCCCGGTCAGTCGAGAACGGCCGCGTCCAGCATCGGCGGCTGTACCGACTGACCGCTCCGCGGGTGTGCCGACTGGCCGCTCCGCGGCTGTCCGGACGGTAACGCCGCATCCAGCTGCGCCGCCCACTGCCGCACGATCTCCGCTCGTCGTTTGGAGTCGTCCGTGAGCACGTCGGCGAGGCCTAGTCCGCGGGCGAGATCCAGGGTGGCCTGGACGAGCCGGTGCGCCACCGGATCGGCGTCGTCGAATCCGAAGTGTTCGACGGCGGTGCGGTGCGCGATCCGCCCGAACCGTTCCTCGAGCGGCACGATCCGGGCCCGGAGTTCGGGGTCGGCGGCCGCGGCCGTCCAGACCTGCAGCGCCGCCTTGAACAGGGTGCCCGTGTAGTAGTCGACGAGCCGCGACACCACGGCCTCGGTGCGCCCCTCCCCGGTCGGCAGGTCGGTGGCCTCGCGCCGGGCCTGCTCCATCCGGGCATCGAACATGACCTCGAGCGCTGCGGTGATGAGGTCCTCGCGGGTCGGGAAGTGGTGCTGGGTCGCGCCGCGGGACACCCCGGCGCGCTGGGCGACGAGGCTCACCGTGGTGGCACCCCAGCCCAGCTCGGCGAGGCAGTCGATGGTGACCTCGAGGAGATGCCCGCGCGTGACCCGGCTACGGTCCTGCTTCGGTTCGCGGGTCATGTGTCACTTCCTCTCGTCGCGCTGCGCGCCCGTGAGTGCTCGACGAGTCCTGAGACTCGTCAACCACGCACGGGGCCGGAGGCCCATCTCGGCGGCCGCTTCTGCAGGAACGCCATCATGCCTTCCCGCGCCTCCTCGGATTCGAACAGCCTCGCCGACTGGGCGGTCAGCTCGTCGGTGTAGCGGTCGAAATCGGCGAGCACACTGCGCGTCGTCAGGGTCTTCGACTCGGCCAGGCCCTGCGGCGACGCCTGCCGCAACTGGTCGAGCACTTCCTCGACGGTGTCCTCGGGATCCTCGGCGGACTCGCTGATCAGCCCGATGGCCTCCGCCTCGTGGGCACCGAACTTCTCGCCCGTGAGGAGGTAGCGGCTCGCGGCGCGCGAATCGATCCGGGGCAGCACGGTCAACGAGATGATCGACGCGGCGAGTCCGAGCCGGACCTCGGTGAGCGCGAACGTGCTGCGCGGACCGGCGACGGCGATGTCGCAGGCCCCGACCAAGCCCATGCCCCCGGCCCTGACGTGACCGTCGATCCGGGCGATCACCGGCTTGGGCAACTCGACGATGGCCCGCAGCAGGTCGGCCATCTGCCGGGTGCGCGAGCCGACGTCGCCGGACGTCTCACTCAGATCCGCGCCGGCGCAGAACGTGCCGCCGGTGTGGGTGAGGACGACGCCTCGGACGTCGTTGTCCGCGGCGGCGTCCCGCAATCCCTGCAGCAGTTCGTCCACGAGCCTGCCGGAGATCGCGTTCCTGTTGTGGGGCGAATCGAGGGTGAGGGTGGCGAACCCCCGGGTCACCTCGTACCGGACGTACCGGTCGGCTTCCACGTCGGTCATGTGCTGTCCGTTCGACATCAGTACGACTTCGGCAACCCGAGCGAGTGTTGGGAGACGAAGTTGAGGATCATTTCCCGGCTCACCGGGGCCACTCGTGCGATGCGTGCCGCGCCGAGCATCGCCGCGAGACCGTATTCCTTGGTCAGGCCTGCGCCGCCGTGTGTCTGGACGGCCTGGTCGAGTGCCTTGATGCTGGCCTCGGCGGCGGCGTACTTGGCCATGTTGGCGGCCTCGGCGGCGCCGAAGTCGTCGCCGCTGTCGTAGAGGACGGCCGCCTTCTGCATCATCAGCTTGGCGAGTTCGAGTTCGATCTTGATCTGCGCCAGCGGATGCGCGATGCCCTGGTGCGCGCCGATCGGCTCCTTCCACACCGTGCGTTCCTTCGCGAACCGCACCGCGGCGCCCAGCGCGTAGCGGCCCATGCCGATCGCCATGGCGGCGCCGAGGATGCGTTCGGGGTTGAGACCCGCGAACAGCTGCATCAACGCCGCATCGGCCTCGCCGACGAGGGCGTCGGCGGGTAGCCGGACGTCGTCGAGGAACAGCATGAACTGGTGGTCGGGCTCGACGATATCCATCTCCATCGGCGTCTTCACGAAGTTCGCGGTGTCGGTGGGGACGATGAACAGGGCAGGTTTCAGCTTGCCGGTCTTCGAGTCCTCGGTCCGCGCGACGATCAGCACGGCGTCGGCCTGGTCGACCCCGGAGATGTAGATCTTGTTCCCCGACAGCAGCCAGTCCTCGGCTTGACCATCACCCCTCGCTTCGCTCGACCGGACCCGACGCGCGGTGGTCGTGATCTGGTGCGAGTTCGAACCCGCGTCGGCCTCGGTGATGCCGAACGCCATGATCTTCGAACCGTCGGCGAGGCCGGGGAGCCAGGTCTGTTTCTGCTCCTCGGTGCCGTACTTGCCGATGATCGTGCCGCAGATGGCCGGCGACACGACCACCAGCAGGAGGCCAGCGCCGTGGGCCGCGAGTTCTTCCTGGACGAGGGCGAGTTCGTAGATGCCTGCGCCGCCGCCCCCGTATTCCTCGGGGAGATTGACGCCGAGGAAGCCGAGTTTGCCCGCCTCGTTCCACAATTCGGTCAGCGGTTCACTGCGCCGCGCCCGGGGCAGCACGTAGTCGACGTAGTTGAATCGCTCCCCGAGCCTCGACACGGAGGCGCGGAGTTCCTTCTGTTCTTCGGTCTCGATGAAGCTCATGACACTCCTTCAGGCTGCGCTGCTTCGACTACTGCCAGGACCGTTCCCACGTCGACCTGCTGACCGGCGGTCACGGAAAGTTCGGTGAGGACACCGGAAGCCGGCGCCTTGATCGTGTGTTCCATCTTCATCGCCTCGAGCCACACGATCGGCTGACCGGCGGTCACGGTGTCGCCGGCCGCGGCGCCGAGGCGGATGACGGAACCCGGCATCGGCGCGAGTAGCGACCCCTCGGCGACGACGGCGCTCGGATCGGTGAATCGAGGTGCGGCGTGCAGGCTCACCGGGCCCAGGGCGGAGTCGACGAACACGTCGTCCCCGTACCGGGACACGTCGAACGAGCGGCGCAGCCCCGCGACGTCCAGTGCGACGTGCCGCGCCGTGGCCGACACGAGCGCGACGTCGTCGAAGCCCTCGGCCTTCAGCCCGTACCGGGTGAGCAGGTACCGGATCTCGATGTCACCGTCGGTTCCCGTGAACGTCTTGCTCTGCGGCGCGGACGCCAGGTTCCGCCATCCGCTGGGCAGCGAGGTGTTCACGGTCGCGACGTCGCGGTTGTGCGCGGCGTCCGCGAGTGCGGCGGCCAGCGCCGACAGTCGCTCGGTGTCGGCCGAGGCCAGCGGGCGCGCCAGCACGTCCAGCCCGTGTGTGTCGAAGAAGGCGGTGTCCGTGTCGCCGGCAAGGAATGCCGGGTGGCGGAGCACGTTGACGAGGAGGTCGCGGTTGGTGCGCAGTCCGTGGATCTGCGCACGACTCAGGGCCGTGGCCAGCCGCGTGGCCGCCTGCGTGCGGGTGGGCGCGAACGAGATGACTTTCGCGAGCATCGGGTCGTAGTGCACGCCGACGGTGGATCCGTCGACCACACCGGAGTCGAGGCGGATCCCCGGGGAGCGCAGGACGTCGAATTCGACCGCGTTCCCGGGCAGGTCCAGGCGGTGGACCGGTCCGCTCTGCGGCTGCCAGTTCTGCGCCGGATCCTCGGCGTACAGCCGGACCTCGATGGAATGGCCGGACACGGCGGGCGATTCGGCGCCGAGCGCCTGCCCGGACGCCACCTGCAGCTGCAGTTCGACGAGGTCGAGGCCGGTGGTGCATTCGGTGACCGGGTGTTCCACCTGCAGCCGGGTGTTCATCTCGAGAAAATAGAACTCGCCCGCGTCCGGGTCGTCTCCCCCTCGCTCCGCTCGACCGGAAGCGAGGAACTCGACCGTTCCCGCGCCCTCGTAGTCGATGGCCTTCGCCGCGAGCCGGGCGGCCTCGAACAGTCGCTCGCGCATCCCGGGGACGGCTTCGACCAACGGTGACGGCGCCTCTTCCACCACCTTCTGGTGCCGCCGCTGGATGGAGCATTCACGCTCCCCCACCGCCCAGACGGTTCCCTGCCGGTCGGCCATCACCTGGACCTCGATGTGCCTGCCCGTTTCCAGGTAGCGCTCGCAGAACACGGTCGGGTCGCCGAACGCCGACTGCGCTTCGCGGCGGGCGCCTTCCAGCTGTTCCGGAAGGTCCGCGAGCTCACGCACGACGCGCATGCCGCGTCCGCCGCCGCCTGCGGACGCCTTGACGAGTACCGGCAGGTCCGCTTCGGTGACGGCACCCGGGTCGAGTTCGGCCAGCACCGGGACTCCGGCGGCGGCCATCATCTTCTTGGACTCCACCTTCGAACCCATCATCTCGATGGCGGGCGCGGGCGGCCCGATCCACGTCAGCCCCGCGTCGTGGACGGCGCGCGCGAAGTCCGCATTCTCGGAGAGGAACCCGTAGCCGGGGTGGATGGCATCGGCGCCGGCGAGCAGTGCCGCCTCGATGACGAGGTCACCGCGCAGGTACGTGTCGGCAGGACTGTTGCCCGGCAACCGGACCGCGGTGTCGGCCTCGGCGACGTGCGGGCTGAGGGCGTCGGCATCCGAGAACACGGCGACGGTCCCGATGCCTGCGCGGCGGCAGGTGGCGAAGATGCGGCGGGCGATCTCACCACGATTGGCAACCAGTACGGACTGGATCATGTCGGGCCTCACATCCGGAAGACGCCGAAGTTCTCGGCGCCTTCGATCGGGGCGTTGGCAATGGCCGACAGGCACATTCCCACCACGGTTCGGGTGTCGCGCGGGTCGATCACGCCGTCGTCGTAGAGGCGACCGGACAGGAACATCGGCACGGATTCCGCCTCGATCTGGTTCTCGATCATGGCGCGCATGCCTGCGTCGGCCTCTTCGTCGAACGCCCGCCCGCGGGCCTCGGCGGAGGCGCGGCTGACGATGGAGATGACACCGGCCAGCTGCGCCCCGCCCATGACCGCGGATTTGGAACTGGGCCAGGCGAACAGGAATCGCGGGTCGAACGCGCGTCCGCACATGCCGTAGTGACCGGCGCCGTAGGACGCGCCGAGCAGGATCGAGATGTGCGGGACGGTGGAGTTGGATACGGCGTTGATCATCATCGAACCGTGCTTGATTATCCCGCCCTCCTCGTACTCCCTGCCCACCATGTATCCGGTCGTGTTGTGCAGGAACAACAGTGGGGTGTGCGATCGGTTGGCCAGCTGGATGAACTGGGTCGCCTTCTGCGATTCCTCGCTGAAGAGCACGCCGCGCGCGTTGGCGAGGATGCCCACCGGGTATCCGTGCAGCTCGGCCCAGCCCGTGACGAGTGACGATCCGTACATCGGCTTGAACTCGTCGAAATCGGAGCCGTCGACGATGCGGGCGATCACCTCGCGGGGATCGAACGGGATCTTGAGGTCGGCGGGGACGATGCCGAGCAGTTCCTCGGGGTCCGCGAGCGGTTCGATGACCTCGGCCCGGGGCGCGGGACCCTGCTTCTTCCAGTTCAGGCGCTTGACGATGCTGCGGCCGATCCGGATGGCGTCCTGCTCGTCGACCGCGAAGTAGTCGGCGAGGCCGGACTTGCGGGCATGCATCTCGGCGCCGCCGAGGGTTTCGTCGTCGGATTCCTCACCGGTGGCCATCTTCACGAGGGGCGGTCCGGCGAGGAACACCTTGGATCGTTCCTTGATCATGACGACGTGATCGGACATGCCGGGGATGTACGCGCCGCCCGCCGTCGAATTGCCGAAGACGAGGGCGATGGTCGGGATACCCGCGGCGGAGAGCTGGGTGAGGTCGCGGAACATGCGGCCACCGGGTATGAACACTTCCTTCTGAGTGGGAAGGTCCGCGCCGCCGGATTCCACGAGGGAGATGACGGGGAGCCGGTTCTGCCGGGCGATGTCGTTGGCGCGGAATCCCTTCCGCAACGTCCACGGATTGCTGGTGCCGCCGCGGACAGTCGGGTCGTTGGCGACGATCAGGCACTCGACGCCTTCCACCACACCGATGCCGACGACGGTGCTGGCGCCGACCGGGAAGTCGCTGCCCCACGCCGCGAGCGGGCACAGTTCGAGGAACGGCGAGTCGGGGTCGAGGAGCAGTTCGATTCGCTCCCGGGCGAGCAGCTTGCCGCGCTTCTTGTGCCGCTCGGTGTACTTCTCGCCGCCGCCCGCGAGCGCCTTGGCGTGCTCGGTGTCGATCTCGGCGAGCTTGTCCGTCATGGCCTTCGCCGCCGCGGCATACTCTTCGGAACTCGTGTCCAGCGTGGACTTCAACGTGGTCATGACCGATACCCCAATCGCTTGGCCGCGAGCCCCGTCAGGATCTCGGTGGTACCGCCACCGATCCCGAGGATGCGCATGTCGCGGTACTGCCGTTCCACTTCGCTCTCCCGCATGTAGCCGAGGCCGCCGAACAGCTGGACGGCCTGGTTGGCCACCCATTCGCCCGACTCGACGGCGGTGTTCTTCGCGAAGCAGACCTCCGCGATGAAGTCCTCGTTCGACACGAGCGAACGCTCCACCAGCGCTCTGGTGTAGACGCGGGCCACGTCGGTCTTGCGCGCCATCTCCGTGACCGTGTTCTGCACCGACTGCCTGCTGATCAGCGGACGGCCGAACGTCTCGCGGTCGCGCACCCACTGCAGCGTGAGGTCGAGGCACCGTTGCGCGCTCGAATAGGCCTGCGCGGCGAGGGCGATGCGCTCGGTGAGAAACGCCTGGGCGATCTGCGCGAACCCGCTGTTCTCCTCGCCGACAAGATTGGCGGCGGGCACCCGGGCGTCGACGAACGACAACTCGGCCGTGTCCGACGCACGCCAGCCCATCTTGTCGAGTTTGCGGGCCACCTCGAATCCCGATGTGCCCTTCTCGATCACGAGCAGGGAGACCCCGGACGCGCCGGGACCGCCGGTGCGGACTGCGGTGACCACGAAGTCGGCCCGGACAGCGGACGTGATGAACGTCTTGGATCCGTTGACGACGTAGTGGTCGCCGTCGCGGACCGCCGTGGTCCGCAGATGCCCGACGTCGGAACCGCCGCCGGGTTCGGTGATGGCGAGCGAGCCGATGAGCTCGCCGCGCAGGGTGGGGCGGACCCACTTCTCGATCTGCTCCGGGTCACCGGCCGCCGCGAGGTGCGGCAGCGCGATTCCCGACGTGAACAGGGAAGCGAACGCGCCACCCGATGCACCTGCCTGGTGGAATTCCTCGCAGATCAGCACCGCGTCGACGAGGTCTCCGCCCTCGCCCCCGACGGATTCGGGGAAGCCGGCGCCGAGCAGACCCAGCTCGGCGGCCTCCCGGTGCAGCGCGCGGGGCAGTTCGCCGTCGCGTTCCCACTCGTCCAGGTGCGGCAGTATCTGTCGTTCGACGAAGCTGCGCACCGTCTTGCGCAGTTCCTGCCGCTCGGGTGAATCCCACACGCTCACAACGTTGTCCCTTCGGGAAGGAGTGCTTCCGGTATGTCGACGTGCCGGGATCTCAGCCATTCGCCGAGACCCTTGGCCTGCGGGTCGAACCGGGCCTGGGACGCGACGCCCTGCCCGAGGATTCCCTCGATCACGAAGTTGACGGCGCGCAGTTTCGGCAGCACATATCTCGTGACGGTGAGGTCGGCGGCCTCCGGGAGAAGGCGCTTCAGTTCGTCGACGGTCAGCGCGTGGGCCAGCCACCGCCACTGCTCGTCGGTGCGCACCCACACACCGACGTTCGCGTTGCCGCCCTTGTCACCGCTGCGCGCTCCGGCGATGGTCCCGAGCGCCACCCGCACTGTGGGTTCGGTGCCCCGCGGCTCCGGGAGCGCGGGCTCGGCGACGTCCTCGAGTTCCCGGACGTCGGTGGCGGGTTCGATGTCGACGCGCGTTCCGTCCGGCAGCACCGCGACGTGCGGCACCTCCTTGGCGTACACGTATCCCGGGGTGAACACGCCGTAGGGCTGACCCTGCCCGGGTGGCGCCGTCAGCGTGAAGCCGGGGTAGCTCGCCAGTGCCATTTCGACTGCGACGGAGGAGAATGCGCGCCCGACTGCGTTGGCGTCCGAATCCCGGACCACGCAGCGCAGCAGCGCGCTCGCGGCCTCCTCGGTGTCGGCGTCCGGGTGATCGGTGCGGGCGAGTGACCAGTCGAGTTCGGCCGGCCGGGTGGGAAGCCACCCCTCGAGCTGCCGCTTCACCAGGGCCGCCTTGGCCTCGATGTCGAGGCCGGTGAGGACGAACACGGCCTCGTTGCGGAAACCCGCGAGCGTGTTCAGCGACACCTTGAGCTGCGGCGGCGGCGCCTCGCCGACGACGCCACTGATGCGCACCCGGTCGGGGCCGTCCTGCGACAGTGCGGCGGAATCGATTCGCGCGGTCACGTCGGGACCGGCGTAGCGGCCACCGGTGATCTCGTACAGCAACTGCGCGGTGACGGTGCCGACGTTCACGGCGCCACCGGTCCCGGGGTGCTTGGTGATGACGGACGATCCGTCCGAGTCGATCTCGGCGATCGGGAATCCGGGACGGTCGAGGTCGCCGATCTCGGTGAAGAACGCGTAGTTGCCGCCCGTCGCCTGGGTGCCGCACTCGATGACGTGCCCGGCCACCACGGCGCCGGCGAGCTGGTCGAAAGCGTCTCGCCGCCAGCCGAAGTGTGCGGCCGCCGGGCCCACGATCACGGACGCGTCGGTGACACGCCCGGTGACGACGACGCCGGCGCCGGCGTTCAGGCAGTCGACGATGCCCCACGCGCCGAGGTAGGCGTTGGCGGTCAGCGGGCTGCCCAGCCCCAGTTCGGCGGCCCGGCCGATCAGGTCGTCGCCTTCGACGTGGGCGACCGTCGCCTGCAGCCCCAGCTTGTCGTTCACCTCCCGCAACGCGTCCGCGAGACCGGCCGGGTTGAGCCCGCCGGCGTTGGCGACGATGCGGACACCCTTGTCCAGGGCCAGCCCGAGGCAGTCCTCCGCCTGACGGAGGAACGTCTTCGCGTAGCCGCGGTTCGGGTCCTTCATGCGGTCGCGGCCGAGGATCAGCATGGTGAGTTCGGCGAGGTAGTCGCCGGTCAGATAGTCGAGTTCGCCGCCCTCGAGCATCTCGCGCATCGCCGACAGCCGGTCGCCGTAGAAGCCGGAGCAGTTGCCGATCCGCACGGTCATCGGGTTCCCGCCTCACGGCCGCCGCCCGCGGGGCCGGCGAAGGCCTGAGCGATGTTCAGCCACGCGTCCGCATCCGCGCCGGTAGCCTCGAGGGCGAGATCGGCTCGGTTCGCGCGCTGGGTGACGAGGAGGCAGAAGTCCTCGGCGGGTCCGGTGACCTTCTGCGCGGCGTCCTCGGGGCCCCACGTCCAGAGGGACACTCCGTCGGGGGCGCTCAGTTCGACGCGGAACTCCTCCGCGGGTGGGGCGAGTTCGTTGACGGCGTAGGCGAAGTCGCGGGTGCGGACACCGAGGTGGGCGATGCTCTTCAACCGCTCGGTGGGTGTGCGCGGCACCGAGAGCGCGTCGGCGACGTCCTGGCCGTGCGCCCACGTCTCCATCAATCGGGCGGTGGCCATCGAGGCCGCCTTCATCGGCGGGCCGTACCAGAGGATCTTCTGTCCCGGCGGCACCGCCAGGAGGGCCTCCGCGAGTCGAGCCCGGGCCGAGCGCCAGGCGGCGAGCAGTTCCGTCGGTTCCCTGCGGGCGTGCTCCTCGGCGCCGGCGTCGACGAAGCCGGCGGGGTTCGAGGCGGCCACCGTCAGTTGCTCGGTGAAGCCGTCGGGGTCGGTGATCGCCAGGAGGGCGGCCTCGTCGGTCCACAGCAGATGTCCGATCTGGTGGGCGATGGTCCAGCCCTCGGCCGGTGTCGGATCGGCCCAGCGGGAGTCGGGGAGGTCGGCGACCAGGGCATCCAGCGAATCGCTCTCGGCGCACAAGTCATCGATGAACCTCTGCAGTTCAGCCATGCGACCAGCATCACACCGACCCAATAAAAAAGCAAGCACGATTGATTGTTATTTGCCTGCGGATCGTCCGGCGAGCTGCCACGCTGGTCAGGTGATACGACAGTTGCTCACCCGTGCCGCGCTCAACCCACTGCCCTCCCCGCGCGCAGTGGCCGCCCGAGTCGTACCGGGAACCGGCCACCGCATCGCCGGGAAGCGGATCCTCGTCACCGGCGGTTCCTCGGGGGTCGGTGAAGCGGCCGCACGCCGGCTCGCCGACCTCGGCGCGGAGGTCGTCCTCGTGGCCCGCGGCTCCGACGCCCTCGAGTCCGTGCGCGACGACATCCTGCGGTCCGGTTGCGACGCGCACGCCGTACCCTGCGACCTCACGGACCCGGAGTCCGTCGACGCCCTCGTCGCGCAGGTGCTCGGGGAGATCGGCCCCGTCGACGTTCTCGTCAACAACGCCGGACGGTCGATCCGGCGGACGGTCGAGGACTCGCTGGACCGCTTCCACGACTTCGAACGCACCATGGCCGTCAACTACTTCGGCTCGACGCGACTGACCCTCGCGTTGCTCCCGTCGATGATCGAGCGTCGCAAGGGCCACATCATCAACGTCGCGACGTGGGGCGTGCCCGCCGGCGTCATGCCCAAGTTCTCCGCCTACCACGCGTCCAAGGCGGCCGTCGGCGCGTTCGGCCGAAGCCTCGGCGCCGAAGTGCGCGACCGCGGAATCTCCGTGACCACCCTGGACTTTCCCTTGGTCCGGACGCCGATGATCGCGCCCACCACGGACTACGACGCGATGGCGGCCCTGACGCCCGAGCAGGCGGCGGAATGGTTCGTGACCGCCGTGCGTACCCGCCCGATCGAACTGCTCCCCAGTTACGCCGAACTGTTCCGGGTGCTCGGCACGTTCGCGCCGTCCGCCACCGACGCACTGGTACGGCGCACCGGCATCTGAGCGCAATGACAGACTGGGACGGTCTCGAATCCGCGCTCACACCCGAGGGAGTCGTCCATGACCGACGCCGTGCTCACCACCCGCGAAGGCGACATCGTCACCTGGACGCTCAACCGTCCGGAGGCGCGCAACCCGATCTCCGAGCCGGACGTGATCGAGGCGCTCGAGAATGCGGTGGCCCAGGTCAACGGTGATCCCAGTGTGCGCGTCGCGATCGTCACGGGTGCGGGTTCGGCGTTCTCCTCCGGCGGCAACGTCAAGCACATGCGCGACCGCGCGGGAATGTTCGGCGGCTCCCCCGCCGACCTGCGGCAGGGTTACCGGCACGGCATCCAGCGCATCCCGCTCGCCCTCTACCACTGCGAGGTGCCGACCATCGCCGCCGTCAACGGACCCGCGATCGGCGCCGGATGCGACCTGTCGCTGATGTGCGACATGCGGATCGCGTCCACGGCCGCCGTGTTCGCGGAGAGCTTCGTCAAGGTCGGACTCGTCCCCGGCGACGGCGGCGCCTGGTTCCTGCCGCAGGCCGTCGGGATGGCGCGGGCAAGCGAGATGGCGTTCACCGGCGACGCGATCGACGCCGCGAAAGCCCTGGAGTGGGGACTCGTCTCGCAGATCACCGAACCCGAGGAACTCCTCGGCGCGGCACGGGCGCTCGCCGACCGGGTGGCGGTCAACCCGCCGCAGGTGCTGCGGATGACCAAGAAACTGCTCCGCGAAGGCCGTCACCAGAGCCTCGAGAGCCTCCTCGAACTGTCGGCCGCCATGCAGTCGCTCGCCCATCACACCGCGGACCATCACGAGGCGGTCGGTGCGATGCTCGATCGCCGCAGCCCGAACTTCACCGGCCAGTGAACCCGGGCATCGCACACCGGTGACAGCGGAGCCGCGCAGTCAGCTTCTTCCCGTCGTCTCGGTCCTCGGATCGGTGCTGTCCGTCCAGTTCGGCGCCGCCTTCGCGAGCACCCTGTTCGAGGAGGTGGGCGCCAGTGGCGCGGTGTCGCTGCGACTGACGATCGCGGCGATCATCCTCGGGGTGATCGTGCGGCCGCGGTGGCGACGGTGGACACGAACGCAGCGCGAGGGCATCCTCGCACTCGGAGTGGCGCTCGCCGTGATGAATTCGGCGTTCTACGAGGCCCTCGCGCGGCTGCCCCTCGGCACCGCCGTCACCATCGAATTCCTGGGTCCGCTCACCCTCGCCGCCGTGCTGTCGCGAAGACTGCGGGACGGTGTGTGGGTACTGGCGGCGCTGACCGGCGTGGTCATGCTCGGCCTGCGCGAGAACTCGGGCACCGCGTCCCTCGACCTCGTGGGGGTGTGTTTCGCGCTCACCGCAGGCGCGGCATGGGCCGGTTACATCGTCGCCGGCTCGAACCTCGCGGCCACGGTTCGGAGCGCGGACGGCCTCGCCGGGGCGAGCATCGTCGCGGCGGCCCTGACGCTTCCGCTCGGCGCGGTGTCCGGCGGCACCGCACTGTTCGACCCCCGAATCCTTGCCGTCGGTGCGGCGGTGGCCCTGCTGTCCTCGGTGATTCCGTACTCGCTCGAGCTACGGGCGCTGCAGGTGATGAGCAAGAAGGTGTTCGCCGTGCTCATCGCGCTGGAACCGGCGGCCGCGACCCTTGCCGGGGTGATCGTGCTCGGGCAGGTCCTCGGACTGCAGTCGCTGGCCGCGATCGCGCTCGTCGTCGCGGCCGGAGTCGGCTCCGTCCTGAGCAACCGGTAGCGGCACGGCCGGTGGGCCGGGCTGGCAGGATCGACGCGTGAGCACCGCTAACCTGACCCGAGCCGAAACCGCCGAACGTTCCCGTGTGATCGACGTTCTCGGCTATCGGGTGGAACTGGACGTACTCGGCGCCGTCGACCCGGAGGTCGCGACGTTCGCGACCACCACGACCGTCGAGTTCACCGCCCGCACGTCCACGACCTGGCTCGACTTCCTCGGCGCCGATGTGGAGTCGGTGACGGTCAACGGCGACGACGTCCCCGTCGACTACGACGGCGCCCGCATCGCGTTGACCGGACTGCGTGAATCCAACGTCGTGATCGTCGCCGCCCGGGGCGAGTACAGCCGTTCCGGCGAGGGTCTGCACCGGTTCCTCGACCCGGCGGACGGGCAGACGTACCTCTACACGCAGTACGAACCGGCGGACGCGCGGCGGGTGTTCGCGTGCTTCGAACAGCCGGACCTGAAGGCGCCGTTCACGTTCGTCGTCACCGCGCCGCGGCAGTGGGAGGTGGTCTCCAACCAGCAGATCGCCGAACGGGAAGACACCACCGGCGGCCAGGTGGTCACGTTCGCGCCGACACTGCCGATCTCCACCTACATCACCGCAGTCGTGGCCGGGCCCTACCACCGGGCCGACTCGGAGTGGTGCGGCGGCGACCTCACGATCCCGCTGGGCGTCCTCTGCCGGGCCTCGCTCGCGCAATACCTCGACGCCGACACGATCTTCGAGATCACCCGGCAGGGGCTGGGATTCTTCACGGACGGTTTCGACTACCCCTACCCGTTCGGCAAGTACGACCAGGTGTTCGTCCCCGAGTACAACCTCGGCGCCATGGAGAACCCCGGCTGCGTGACGTTCACCGAGGCGTACGTGTTCCGCGGCGCCGCCACCGACTCCCAGTACGAGGGCCGGGCGAACACGATCCTGCACGAGATGGCCCACATGTGGTTCGGCGACCTCGTCACGATGGTGTGGTGGGACGACCTGTGGCTCAAGGAATCGTTCGCCGACTACATGGGCGCACTGGCCAACGCGGAGGCCACCCGGTGGACCGACGCGTGGGTGGCGTTCGCCAACCGCCGCAAGGCGTGGGCGTACCTGCAGGACCAGTTGCCGACGACGCATCCGATCGTCGCGGACATCGTCGACCTCGAGGCCGCGAAACTGAACTTCGACGGCATCACGTACGCGAAGGGCGCCAGCGTCCTCAAGCAACTCGTCGCGTACGCCGGGCGTGACGCGTTCTTCGAGGGGGCGCGCCGCTACTTCCGCGCCCACGCCTTCGGAAACACCACCCTGAAGGATCTGCTGACGGAACTGTCGGCCACGTCGGGCCGGGACCTGACGAGCTGGGCGCGCGCCTGGTTGCAGACCACCGGCGTGTCCGCACTGAGCCTGCAGCGGGACGCCGACGGGCGTGCCGCGATCGTGCAGACCGATCCGCGTCCGCACCGGCTCGGCGTCGGGCGCTACGACTTCGACGGGACCGGCGACCTCGTGTGCGTGCAGCGGGTCGAGGTCGACCTCGCCGACGCCCGCACCCCGATCGATCTCGCCGACGCGCCGCTCGTGTTGCTCAACGACGCCGACCTGACGTACGCGAAGGTGCGGCTGGACGACCGATCGCTGACCACCGTCGAGACCTCGCTCGACCGGCTGCGGGACCCGCTGGTGCGGGGCCTGATCTGGTCGTCGCTGTGGAATGCGACCCGCGACAGCGATCTGGGCGCCATGCGCTATCTGTCGATGGCCCGGAGGTTCTCACCGGCGGAGTCACACCTGACCCTCCTCACCTCCGTGCTGGCCAACGCCCCGTACGCGATCGAGCACTTCCTCCCCGAGCCCTCGCGCGACACCGCTCGCCTCGACTGGCTCGAGCACACCTGGCGTGCGTTGTGGAACGCCCCGCCGGCTTCGGGAAGCCAACTCGCCTGGGCACGTGCGGTTGCCGGCGCCGCTGCGATGGACGGCAGTCGCGCGGCCGACATCCGGTCGATCCTCGAGGCCGGCGGGCCGGTGCCGACCGGGCTGGCGCTCGACCCGGATCTGCGCTGGGGGTTCTGGGGCGCGCTCGCCGCCACCGGACACGCCGACGACGCCGACCTCGACGGTGAGCTGCGCCGCGACGACACCGGTTCCGGCCGCACCGCGTACCTGCGAGCGAAGTTCTCGCGACCGGACCCGGACGTGAAGGCGAAGGCCTGGGAATCGATCTTCCACGACCGCACCCTGTCCAACGAACATCTCGGCGCGGTCATCGCCGGGTTCCGCGCAGGCGCCCGGCACGACCTCGTCGAGGGGTACGCCGCCGGCTACTTCGCCTCGATCCGCCCGGTGTGGGAGGAGCGCAGTATCGAAATCGCGCGGCGGATCGTGGTCGGGCTGTTCCCGTCCGAGACGACACTCGACGCGGCGGACGGATGGCTCGCCACCAACGCCGACGCGCCCGCCGCGCTACGACGGCTGGTGCTCGAGCAACGGGATCATCTCGCCCGGGATCTGCGAGCGCAGGCGTTCAACAGCCGTTCGGACGTCACCGGCTGACCGGCCGGGCACCGGTCGACGTGCGGGCCGTCCACCGTTCCAGGACGCCCCGCCACAGGCCGGACCTACTGTCGCCCGCCCAGGCGATGTAGCCGTCGGGGCGTACGAGCAGTGCGGGTCCGCCGTCGGTCCGGGGCACCGCGTGGACATCGCCGGGGACAGGAGCCCCGGGCTCGGTGACCAGGACGAAACCGCCCGAGCGCATCACCTCGTACAGCCGCCCGGCGTCGGTGGGCAGGTCTTCGGCGCGTCGGCCGACCAGGGTGCTCTCGCCGGCGTCGTGGCCGTACCCGATTCCGATGCCCGAGAACATCCGGGCGACCGCGTCGCCGATCGGCGGGAAGGAGAGAAGCGCCGCCACTGCCCCGTTCCGGAGCTTCCGCAGGATCCACGGCCGGATGATCATCATGCGCATCGTGGCACCGCTCGACCGCAGAACCAGCCGGCCGACCGGGTGCCGCTCGGCGTGGTAGGTGTCGAGCACCGCGTCGTCCGCGCCGTCCAGGACGGCCGCGAGTTTCCAGCCGAGATTGACGGCGTCCTGGATGCCGGTGTTCATGCCCTGCCCACCTGCGGGCGAATGCACGTGGGCTGCATCGCCGGCGAGAAACACCCGGCCCGTCCGATACTGCGGGACCTGCCGTTCGTCGCTGTGGAATCGCGACTGCCAGCGCACGTCGCCGAGACCGTAGTCCGTGCCCATCGCGACTTCGATGGTGCTGCGCAGTTCCTCCCGGTCCACGGGCGCGGTGTCGTCCACCTGATGGCGCCGGTTCCAGGCGATCACCCGAAACAGGTTGTCGCCGTACGGCGCGATGAACGCGAATCCGTCTCGGACGGCATTGACGGTCACGAGATTGTCCGGTGGGTTCTCGAGTTCGACGTCGGCGAGCATGATCGACCGCAGCACGGCCTTGCCGGGGAACGGTTGCCCGATCATCGTCCGGACCGCGCTGTGCGCGCCGTCCGCACCGACCGCATATGTCGCGTGGAACGTACTCTCGCGTCCTGAAACGTCGCGGCCGTGAACGCGGACGCCGTTTCCGTCCTGCTCCACCCCGGTCACGGTGAACCCACGGATGATGTCGGCGCCGCAGTCCCGAGCGTGCTCCTCCAGAAGGGCGTCGACGTTCCGTTGCGGGGTGACGAGGACGAACGGGAACCGGGACCGCAGACGCCCGAGATTCAGCGCCGCACCGCGCCACAACTTCAGACCGGGTGAGGCGGCGCCGGTGGCCACGAGGCGGTCGGCGAGGCCGCGGGCGTCGAGCAGTTCGAGGGTGCGGGCGTGGACGCCGAATGCGCGACTGAGGGTGGACGGCGCGGCGCGCTTGTCCAGCACCGTCACCGATCGGCCCGCCGTCGCCAACTCGCCCGCGAGCATGCATCCCGTGGGTCCCGCGCCGATCACCACCACGTCGATGTGCTTCATGACGCTGCCTCCGATCGAAAGATGGTCCATCAAGTCAACATCTGTTGACTTCCACGGTAGGCGCATCCCCACGCCAGGTCAACAGCTGTTGACTTACACTTGTGGAATGCCCGAACGTCGCGCCCGCTCCGCCGTCGCCACCCGCGCCGCGATACTCGACGCCGCCCGCGCCCGGTTCGGCACCGACGGCTACGAACGCACGACGATGCGCGCCGTCGCGTCGGATGTGGGCGTCGACCCCGCACTGGTGGTCCGGTACTTCAGCACCAAGGAATCGCTGTTCGCCGAGGCCGCCGAATTCGATCTGCACCTGCCCGACCTCCACAACATTCCCGTCGAGGACCTCGCGAGCGTGCTGATGCCGCGCTTCTTCGCGGTGTGGGAGAACGACGGTGCGTTCCTCCCCCTCCTCCGCGCGGCGGCGACCAGCCCGCGGGCCGCCGAGGCGATGTTGCAGGTCTTCGCCCGCCAGGTGGCGCCCGCGCTCGCCGTGGTCGCGGCGGATCGCGCGGACGAACGTGCGGCCCTCGTCGGGTCGCAGGTCCTCGGACTCGCCTTCTCCCGCTACATACTCCGGGTCCCGCCCGTGGCGGACATGACACACGAACAGCTGATGCGCTGGGTCGGGCCCGTGCTCGAGTACTACCTCACGACAGAACCGCGGTAGCCCTACCGGTGATGCCTGCCGCCGTTCAGCATCCAGCGGGCATCGAGCTCGCTCGTGCTGCGGCGGTGCCGCCTGATGGTGAACGACGTGATCGGCAACCGCTCGACGACACTCGCCTCGGCACGCGGATCGCCCGCGATCCCCTGTTCCAGAACCGAATACGCGGTGTGGTTGACCGAATGCACGGCCAGCCGGAGGGCGTCGAGCGCCGTCGGTCGCGGCCCGAACGCGGCGAGCGTGTGACCACCGTCCACCGCGGTTTCGACCACCGCGTAGAAATGCCAGTCTGCACCCGAATCGCCGGTCATGATGCGCCTCACTCGATCTACTTCTGTGAGCTGTGCCATCACGGTATCGCGAGGGTACGACACGTTTTCGAAGCCGCGCCGCTCAGGCGACGTACCGGCGGCCGATCCCGAAGAGCTCCTGGGGCGCATCGATTCCCTTGAGCCGGTGACTGCCCGCCGGTTCGCCCCAGAACTCGTCGGTGTCGAGTTCGTCGTAGAACTCACCGGTTACGACCACCTCGTGGGACGGTGCGACCGCGACGACGCGACTGGCCATGTTGACGGGCCTGCCGAACCAGTCGCCCGCACTGGGCACCGCCGTGCCCCAGGCGATCCCGGCCCGCAACGGCGGAAGCCCCTCGGTGCGCGCGGCCTGCACGAGGTCGAGCGCGGAGTACGCCAGCGCGTTGGGATCGGGCGAGACCAACATGACGGCGTCCCCGATCGTCTTCACCAGACGCACCGGCGCGAGCGCCAGATCGGTGGCCAGCCCGTCGAGCCGCTCGGCCACCCGCCCCAGATCGGCGGGCGCCACCTGCTCACCGAGCAGCGTGAATCCGACGAGGTCGGCGAAACAGACGCCGATCTCCTGCGCACCGCGAACCTGCATGTTCGAGTCCCTGGCGATGCCCACCGCATCGGACCGCAACTGGTGGCGCAGAGTGGTGGCGATGAGGTGAGCCAGGATCTGCGCCTCGAAATCCGCGATGCGACGCACCTCCACCGCGTACCGCAGGGCCACCTCGGGGTGATCGCGCGTCGCCTCGAGTCGCTCCTGCAGGAGCGCGTCCGCGGCGTCGGCGACCGTCCAGAGGTTGCGGCCGAGGACCCGCGCGGCCGCGAAGATTCCGCTCTCGTCGAGCCCCAGGTCCCGGTACTGCTTGAGTCCGCGCGCGAGGTCGAGGTCGCCGTCGTCGTAGAACGTCCCGTCCTCCGACGCACCCCGGCCGATCGCCCGGAACCACCGCCGGGTGTCCTCCACGGTGACGCCGGTCTTCCGGGAGATCTCGTCGATGCCGTACCGGCCCTTCGGCGCCAGCGCGTGCTCGAGCAGCAGGTGCGCGAGGCGATTGTCCCGCGACGCGACGCGGAGTTCGTCGATCGACACCCCGTCCTCGATCAGGGTGTTCAGCACCCCCATGCGCGCAGAGCGATCCGATCCGCTGAGTCCGTCGAGGAGGCCGGCGGCCTCGAACTCGTGGAGTTGCGTGGGTGCCGGACCCGGGCGGCGGAGCGGGCGAGGCGGCGGGGACACCAGGCGACCCGTTCGGGGCGTGATCCGTCGGGGCTGTCGCGGGATGCGCACGTCCTCATCGTCCCAGGAACGACGTCGCCCATCGCCGTAATCCTGCGAACTCGCCTTCCCCCGTTGCCATGACCGAACTATATTCGGTATGTGCCGATTCAAAGTCTGTTGCTGGACGCGGCGGAGGGACATTTCGCCCGCCGCGGCGTCCTCGCGACCCGGCTTGCCGACATCCGGCACGAGGCCGGTGTCAGCGTGGGAGCCGTCTACCACCACTTCCCGAACAAGGAAGTGCTGTACCTCCAGGTCTGGTTACGCGCGCTCGCCGACTATCAGGACGGATTCCGGGCCGCGCTCTCGGAATGCGCCGACGCCCGGTCCGGGGTGGAAGGCGCCGTGGTCCGCCACCTGCAGTGGGTGTCCGGCAACCCGCAGCGGGCCACCATCCTCGCCGCGCCCCGGCCCCCGGGCGTCGACGAGCGGGCCGATTCCACCAATGCGGCGTTCTTCCGCGACGTCACCCACTGGTGGCGGGTCCACGAACACTACGGAACGGTCCGCCGGTTCGACTTCGACGTGCTCTACGCGTTGTGGCTGGGCCCGGCTCAGGAGTACTCCCGCCAGTGGCTCGCGGGCGCCATGACCACCGACCCCACCGCGGTGGCGCCCGAACTGGCGCGCGCCGCGTGGAACTCGCTACGGATCCAGGAGTAGAGGCATGACAGTGGACGTCGCCCTCACCGCCGACACCGCGCAGGCCGTACTGGCGGCCCAGCCGTTCAGCATGCTGGTCGGCGCCCGCATGACGCAGTTCGGGGAGGGCGGCGCCACCCTCGAGATCCCCGTCCGGGACGAACTCCGGCAACAGAACGGCTTCGTGCACGGCGGCGTCCTGTCGTATGCCGCCGACAACGCTCTGACATTCGCCGCAGGCACCGTGCTCGGCGCGAACATCATGACCGCGGGCTTCACGATCACCTACCTCCGTCCCGCACAGGGCGTGCTGCTGCGGGCGGACGCCCGAGCCGACGCCTCGACCCGGCGCCAGGCGTTGTGCCGGTGCGACATCTACGCGGTGCAGGACGACGGCTCGGAGGTACTGTGCGCCGCCGCCCAGGGCACGGCGACGGTCAAGCAGCCGCGGTAGTCGCGGCCGCACGGGATGGAACGATGGGACCATGGCTCACTCCGTCGATCGCGCATCCGTGGACAGGGCGCGTGAGCGCATCACCGGCCTGATCCGCCGGACACCCACGTTCCGTGCCACCGTCCCCACCGTGCACGGCCCCGTACCGGTGATCTTCAAACTCGAGTTCCTGCAGTACGGAGGCTCGTTCAAGGTGCGGGGCAGCCTCAACGCTCTGCTCCACGCGGAGGAGGACGGGCGGCTCGACGACGCGGGCGTCGTCATCGCGTCCGGCGGGAACGCCGCGATCGGAGCGGCCTGGGCGTCGCGGCTGCGGGGCGTGAAGTGCACGGTGGTCGTCCCCGTCACGGCACCCGACGTCAAGATCGACAAGCTGATCGCGCTCGGCGCGGACGTGCGCAAGGTCGGTGCTCGATACGCCGAGGCGGCCGAGTACGCGGACGAACTCGCGACGTCGTCGAACGCCCTCGCCCTGCACGCCTACGATCTCCCCGACATCGTCGCCGGGGCAGGCACCATCGCACTCGAGATCCAGGACGACGTCGCCGAGCCGCTGTCCTACGTGATTGCCGTCGGCGGCGGCGGACTGCTCTCCGGTGTCGTCGCAGGCAGCGGCGAGGACGACAGCATCTACGGCGTGGAACCGAGCGGAGCGGCGACGCTGCACTCCGCGGTCGCCGCCCGGCAGCCCGTGGACATCGACATCGACAGCATCGCCGGCGATTCCCTCGGCGCCACCAAGATCGGTTCCATCGCCTGGGACACCGTCCGGTCGCGGCCCGTGTCCAGCCTGATCGTCGACGACGACGCCCTCATCGACGCGCGAACGCTGCTGTGGGAGGAGTTCCGGATCGTCGTCGAGCACGGCACCGCCGCGGCGCTCGCCGCGATCGTCACCGGACAGCTCGCCCCCGCCGACGACAAGCCGCTCTGTGTGGTGCTCTGCGGCGCCAACACGTCGATGACCAGCTTCTGATCCTCAGACGTGTCAGCCGCGCGGTTTCAGCCGGCTGTTCGGCAGTTCGGGTGCGGGCAGCGGATCGCCGTCGTAACCCTCGACCGTGCCGAACCGGGGGTCGGCGGGCGCCGCGCCCCGGAGCTCGGACTGCCACTCGCGGCGGTAGCCGACGATGTCCTCGTGGCTACGGCCGAGGAAGTTCCACCACATGATCACCTGCTCGCCCAGCGGCTCACCACCGAGCAGCAGCAGCCGGGCCCGGGTCCCGCCCGTGTTGCGCAACGCCACCAGCGATTCCCCGGGCGGCTGATAGCCGAGTTCCGCCCACCGCAGTGTGGTCCCGCGCAGCTGCACCTCACCCTCGTCGACGAGCACCCCGACCTCGAAGCCGCGCTGGATGTCGAGGGTGACGTCCGCACCCGGCTCCAGGAGGATCTCGGCGCCGAGCAGCGGCGTGAACGTGCGGACCGGTGACGTGGAGCCCGCCGTGCTCCCGAGGAACACCCGCACCGTCGCGCCGTCCAGTTCGACCGGGTCGGGTGCGTACGTCTCGAACGCCGGATCCGCGTCCTGCGCCGACGCCGGCAACGCCACCCACAGCTGCGCGCCGTGCAGGATGCGCGTCTGCGGTGTCGAGACCTCGGAGTGCGCGATCCCCCGACCCGCGGTCATCAGGTTGAGTTCGCCGGGACGCACCATCGCGTGCGAACCGATGCTGTCGCGGTGTTCGATCTCGCCGGTGAACAGCCAGCTCACCGTCTGCAGCCCCGTGTGCGGGTGTGGTGGCACGTTCATCCCGCCCGTGTTCCCGACGTCGTCCGGACCGTAGTGGTCGGCGAAGCACCAGGCTCCGATCAGCGACCGTTCGCGCTGTGGGAGAGTGCGCCGGACCGGCATCGCGCGGGGACCACCGAGCGGGACCTCGCGCGAACCGAGCACCTGGATGCCCCCGCCGTCGGGGTGCGACTCGCACCGCTCTTCCACCGAATTCGTCTCCAGATTGCTCACTGCTCCATCGTGCCTTCCGTCAGTCCTGTGCGCCGCGCAGTTTCGCGCAGAGTTCGGTGAGTGTGTCGAGTTCGTCGTCGGACAGTGCCGCGCCGACGTGCCGCCGGATGCTCGCCGCGTGCCTGCGTCCGACGGACTTCTGCACGCGCGCACCCTCGTCCGTCAGGGCGACGACGGTTCCCCGACGGTCGCCGGGATCGCACTCCCGCGTGACGAATCCAGAGCCGGACAGCCGCTCGACGAGCCGGCTCAGCGACGGTTGGCTGAGCAGGATCTCCCGGTTGAGATCGTGCAGGCGCAGTCTGTGTCCGGGTGCCCGGGCGAGGGTGAACAGCACGTCGTATTCGCGCATGCTCAGTTCGTCCCACACGTCGTCGGCGGCGAGGTTGCGCATCACCGCGACCTGGGCGCGGAAGAGAGCCTCCCACGCCTCGGCCGCTCGTTCGGTCCTACTGACGGGCGGCATCGACCGGCTCGCGATCGGCCTTCATCGACGCGTGCGTCGGCGGGTTGTCCGGCACGCCCGCAGGTCGCCGGGCGGCGAACTCCTTGCGCAACATGGGCACGACCTCGCCGCCGAGCAGATCCAGCTGCTCCAGCACCGCCTTCAGGGGAAGCCCCGCATGGTCGACGAGGAACAACTGCCGCTGGTAGTCGCCGAAGAAGTCGGCGAACGTCAGGGTCTTCTCGATCACCTGTTCCGGTGTGCCGACGGTGAGCGGGGTCTGATCGGTGAAGTCCTCGAGGCTCGGCCCGTGGCCGTAGACGGGTGCGTTGTCGAAGTAGGGCCGGAACTCGTCGACGGCGTCCTTGGCGTTCCTGCGCATGAACACCTGCCCGCCCAGTCCGACGATCGCCTGATCCGCGCGGCCGTGACCGTAGTGCTCGTACCGTTCGCGGTAGAGGTTGATCAGGGCGATGTAGTGCTCCTTGGGCCAGAAGATGTTGTTGGCGAAGAAGCCGTCACCGTGGAACGCCGCGATCTCGGCGATCTCCGGGCTGCGGATCGAGCCGTGCCACACGAAGGGCGGGATGCCGTCGAGCGGACGCGGGGTCGACGTGAAGCCCTGCAGCGGGGTGCGGAACTGTCCCTGCCAGTCCACGACGTCCTCGTCCCACAGCCGGCGCAGCAGCCGGTAGTGCTCGAGCGCCAGCGGAATTCCCTGGCGGATGTCCTGTCCGAACCACGGGTAGACGGGGGCCATGTTTCCGCGACCCATCATGAGATCCACCCGGCCGTCCGCGAGGTGCTGCAGCATCGCGTAGTCCTCGGCGATCTTCACCGGGTCGTTGGTGGTGATCAGCGTCGTGGACGTCGACAGGATGATCTTCTCGGTCTGCGCTGCGAGGTAGCCGAGCATCGTGGTCGGGGAGGACGGCACGAACGGCGGGTTGTGATGCTCGCCGGTGGCGAACACGTCGAGCCCGACGTCCTCGGCATGCTTTGCGATGGTCGTCATCGCCTTGATGCGTTCGTGCTCGGTGGGGGTGCGGCCGGTGGTGGGATCGGGGGTCACGTCGCCGACGGTGAAGATTCCGAACTGCATAGCTGTTCCTCTCGCGCCAGAACTCCATGCGTTTGCATGAACCTATTGCAACATTCAACCACTTCGCCCTATTCCGGAAACGGCCGAGGGCGGCAAGCGC
>NZ_JAAOQS010000230.1:0-2860 GCF_011603105.1 Rhodococcus sp. A14
GGTGCCCCGGGCGCGGACCTGCTCGCCGGGCTGATCGTCGCGCTGGTGGCGCTGCCGCTGGCGTTGGGGTTCGGGATCAGTTCGGGTCTCGGCGCCGCCGCCGGCCTGACGACGGCGGTCATTGCCGGGGCGGTGGCGGCCGTGTTCGGCGGGTCCCGGTTCCAGGTGTCGGGCCCGACCGGTGCGATGACCGTGGTGTTGGTGCCAATCGTCGGGCAGTACGGGCCGACCGGGGTGCTCGCGGTCGGGCTGATCGCCGGCCTGGTGCTGGTCGTTCTGGCGTTCGCCGGTGTGGGCCGGGCCGTGCGCTACATGCCGGCGCCGGTGATCGAGGGGTTCACCGCCGGGATCGCCGTGGTGATCGCCCTGCAACAGTTTCCCGCCGCGTTGGGAATCGCCGACGCCGCCGGGGAGAAGGTGTGGCAGAGCGCCGCCGACGCCGTCCACCAGTTCGCCCAGAAGCCCTCGCTACTGACTCCGGCGACCGCACTGGCGGTGGCCGTGGTCATTCTCGTCGGCGGCCGCTACCTCCCGAGGATCCCGTTCTCCCTGATCGCGGTCGCCGCCGCCACCCTGATCGCGCAACTCTTTCACCTCGACATCGCCCGGATCGGCGCCATTCCGGCCGGGTTCGCCGCGCCGACCCTGAGTTTTCTGCACGTCGGTGAGCTGACCTCGCTGATCGCCCCGGCACTCGCGGTCGCCGCGCTGGCGGCACTCGAGTCGCTGCTGTCGGCGACCGCCGCCGACTCGATGGCGGTGGGAGCCCGCCACAACCCGGACCGGGAACTGTTCGGGCAGGGGCTGGCGAACATCGCCGCCCCCCTGTTCGGTGGGGTGCCGGCCACCGGGGCGATCGCCCGCACCGCCGTCAACGTGCGCTCCGGTGCCCGCACCCGGCTCGCCGCCCTCACCCACGCGCTCATCCTCGCGGCGATCGTGTATCTGGCGGCGGGACTCGTCGCACAGATCCCGCTCGCCGCCCTGGCGGGGGTGCTGCTGGCGACCACGGTGCGGATGGTCGAGACCGCCTCGATCCTGGCCATCACCCGCGCCACCCGCGCCGACACGATCGTCATGGTCGCCACCTTCCTGGTGACCGTCGTCTTCGACCTGGTCACCGCGGTCGCCGTCGGGGTCGGGTTCGCCGCGGTCCTCGCGCTCCGCGCGGTCGCCCAATCCGCCCGCATCGAACAGGTCCCGCTCGACACCGACGACCACCTCGCCGAGGAACACGACCTGCTCCGCGAGCACATCGTCGCGTACCGGATCGACGGCGCCCTGTTCTTCGCCGCCGCGCACCGGTTCCTGCTCGAACTCGCCGACGTCTCCGACGTGAAAGTCGTGATCCTGCGGATGTCGCGGATCACCACGATCGACGCCACCGGTGCGATCGTCCTCAAGGACGTCATCACCAAACTCGAGCACCGGCACATCACCGTCCTGATCTCCGGAGCCAAACCCGAACATCTCCGGCCGCTCGAGGCCCTTGGGGTGTTCACCACCACCGACAGCGAACAGCGCCACCTCTTCGACACCACCCCGCGCGCCATCGCCTACGCCCGCATGCTCGTCCTACCCGAACACCACTACACCTCCACCACGAACGAGGACCGACCATGACCGAGAACACCGCAGACAACACCACCCGCACACCCACCGCCACAACACCCGAACCCACTGCGCGGCAACGCCTCGGCTACGTCCTGGGCAGAACCCTGCCCACCCAGCTGCACCCCTGGGTCATCGCGGACACCACCGGCCCCGGCGCCACCCGCCGCTACGCCACCCGCTGCCTCATCCCGCTGATCCCGATCCTCGCCGGGCTCCTGCTCATCCCCGGCCCCTGGATCATCCGCACCGGCATGGTGCTGCTGCTGTTCCTGCCGTTCGTGTACTTCCTCCTCGCCCTGAAGAACATCTACCTCCGCCACCGCCTGGTCAGCCACGGCCTCGACCCCCGCCGCCTCAACGCCACCAAACAACGCCGACTCGACCAGGAGCAGGCCTCCTACGAATCCCGCTACCGATCCGCCCCCTGATCCCGCAACACCCCGGTGCAGCCCAGAACCCGGGGTGACACCCGTTCACTACCAACCAATTAATTGCTAATATTCGTAAGTAGAAAAAATGGAAGTGACGGTGAACTGGGATGAGGTCATGCGCCTCCCGGATCGAGCAACGGGGAACCGGGGCTCGGCGAAACCACCCAGGCTGGGCCGGCGCGCATGCGGTGGTGGCACCCCATCCGTCCGGCAATGTGCCCGATCACCGGCCACGCCCGCGAGGAAGGATCGTCATGCCACATTTCCGATACGTCGGCACCCACGAAAGAATCCATCTCGGCGCCGCGACCCGGATGATCAACTACGGCGACATCGTCGCGGCCCGAACCAATCCCGACCCGCGCTACTTCGAACTGGTGGAACCGGACCAGATCACGCAACGGTTGAGCCGCCGAACAGCGGGAGCGCCGGAACGCGAATAAGTCCGCACACATGCCCCTCGAGCCGATGGCTTCCGCGCATTCCCATGCCCGACCCCCGTCCTCCCGGCGCGTCGACGTCGGAACCCACCCATTTCTGCCGACATCGCCAACCGCAGAAACCAGCCACCAACCCCACAGAAGCCAGGACCCGATGACAACCCGCACCATCCACGCCACCGACCTGCAGTGGCACACACTCGCCCTCTGGATCCTCGAGTGGGAAGACGTCGACAACCCCGAACCGACCCTGAGCGAGTGGAGCACCGAACTCGCCGCCGCCGCCACCGGGATCGACCGCCGAATCAGCTGGAACCCCACCCAGAACACCGCCACCGCCCCCGAGGACGTCGACCTGCCCCAGATCGAACACAC
>NZ_JAAOQS010000231.1:0-2786 GCF_011603105.1 Rhodococcus sp. A14
TTCCCCGACGTGGTCCTCGAGTCGCTGCTCACCGACATCGTCGGGATGTGGCAGCGCAAGGACCTCGGCACACGCCTGATACTCGCGGTCGACGGAGGTGAACCGGTTGCGGTGCAGCCGGATTCACCGCCCGCCGAGAAGGTGTCCGGGCCCCTCGCCGCGGTCGTGCGGTGGGCCGCCGGACGCGGCACCGTCGGCGTGAACATCGACGGTGAAGTCGAGGAACCGCCTCGTTGGCTTTGATCGACAACGGTGTCTCAGTCGTCCGGGTGTGATTGTCCGAAACGTCCGGCGTCGAAGGCGACGTGTCCGACGCCGATGTGGGCGGACATGAGGGATTCGGCGACGGTGCGGTTCTGTGCGGCGATGGCGTCGGTGATGTCGCGGTGGAACTGGATGCTGCGGGCGATGTCGGTGTCGGAGTAGTAGAAGTAGGTTCCGAGGGTGACCGAGGTGTACGCGAGTTGTTCGGCGATCTTGTACAGGCGAGGTGACCGTGCGGCCGAGAGAACGAGCAGGTGGAACTCGCGGTTGTTGTGGTGCAGATCGTCTTTATAGGTGGACTTCTTCGCTGCGGCGATCTTCGCCATCTCGTCGACGGACTTGCGCAGCTCCGCGCACTCGTCCGCGGATCGGCGTTCGGCGGCTAGGCCCGCGCCGCGGGATTCGAGGACGCAGCGCAGTTCGAAGACCTCGTCGACGTCGGAGCGGGTCCATTGCGCGACGAACGCACCGCGGTGCGGTTCGGTCTGGATCAGTCCTTCCTCCGTGAGGCGGCGGAGTGCGGCCCTGACCGGGGTGCGGCTGACATCGAGTTCGTCGCAGAGCTGTCCCTCGGTGAGGTGCGCGCCCGGCGCGTAGTGTCCGGCCATGATTCGGCTCCGGACCAGTTCGTAGACCATGGAACTCGATTGAGCCATCGGGTGTCTCCTCTGTCTGCGTTATCCACCCACGATGAGCAAGATTGTACTTCGATCGTACTGTTCTCTTATGGGTCTGAGCGGGCTCGCCGAGGCGAGCCCGCTCAGTGCGGATTGGGAGGGTGGGTCAGGAAACGCGGACGCCGTCCACTTCGGATAACTCCCGGGCGTCGGTGGCCGCGAGTTCCCGGGCCTTGGCCTCGGCCTCGCGGACGAACCGGAGCCGGGTGACCAGGCCCGCGGCGAGGATGAGCATGGCTGCGACGATGGACAGGCCCCAGTAGATGCCGCCGGTGGCGGTTTCGAGGGCGCCGAAGCCGAAGGGTCCGACGAATCCGCCGAGGTTGGCGAGCGAATTGATCGAGGCCAGGCCGACGGCGGCGGCGGGTCCCGTCAGGAACAACGACGGCAGCGCCCAGAACGGTCCGTAGGTGGCGTAGACGGCGACGGTGATGACGACCAGCAGGATCACCGAGAACCACAGGCTGTCCTGGACGAAGACCATCGACACCAGGCCGGCGGCGGCGACGAGCAACGGAATCCCGACATGCCAGCGGCGTTCACCGCCTCGGTCCGAGTGCCGGGCCCACCAGACCATGAAGATCGCGGCGGCGGCGTACGGGAGGGCGGTGATGAACCCGACGGAGGTGTTGCTGAGTCGGTCGCCGAGTCCGGAGATGATGCTGGGGGTGAAGAAGGCGAGGACGTAGATCGCGACGGACTTGCTGTAGTAGATGAACGACAGCGACAGGGTGCGGATCCCGGCGAGGCTGCGGAGGAACGACACCTGGCCGTGGGCGGCGGCCTTGGCCCGGTTCTCGGCTTCGATGGTCTCGGTCAGCCAGTCCGCTTCGTCACGGGTGAGCCACTTGGCCTTGTGTGGGCCGTCGACCAGGACGAACAGAGTGACGAAGCCGAGCATGACAGCAGGGATGCCCTCGAGGATGAACACCCAGCGCCAGCTCTCGACGCCGAACCAGTGCACATGATCGAGGATCATCCCGGACAGTGGGCCCGCGATGAGGGTGGCCACCGGCAGGGCGATCATGAACTGGGCGACGACGCGGGCGCGTTCACGTTCGGGGAACCACAGCGTCAGGTACAGCAGCACACAGGGGAAGAAACCGGCCTCGGCGATACCGAGAACCGTTCGTGCGATGGCTAATTGGGTGAAGTCGTGCACGAAGCCGGTCAGGACGGCAACGGCGCCCCAGCTGAAGAGGATGCGGGCGATCCACTTGCGGGCGCCGACCTTGCGCATCAGCATGTTGCTCGGCACCTCGAACAGGAAGTACCCGATGGAGAACAGCCCCGCGGCGAGCCCGAACTGTGCCTTGGTGATCCCGAGGTCGGCGTTCATCTCCAGGGCGGCGTATCCGACGTTGGCGCGGTCGATGAACGCCATGATGTAGAGCACCACCAGGAATGGCAGGACCCGCATCTTGATCTTGCGGATCACCGCGCTGCGGTAGGCGCCGACCTCGGGCGCGTCCAGGTCACGTGACATCGGTGGGCTCCTTCGTACAAAGCTGCTGGGAAGTCGAGGGCGGTCATTCATCCCGTGGGATTGGACGCTGCCGTGACGGGCCGCACCAGGTTGCTGTGTTGCGCGCCACACTCGATCGGTTACGAACATACAATCTGAGAACAATATTCGCAATACTGCCATGTCAAATCAGGCACTTCAGTGTCTTTGTTTCTGAAATTGTCGTCGTCGGCGGTCGGAAGTGCTCGCCTGTCGGCGCTGGGTGCGCGTAGCGCGCCACCTGCCGACCCCGGACGCGCGGCCGGGGCCGGCCGGAAAGTGGTGGACTGCGAGTTGAGCTCAGACCGCCGCAGGGATGTCGGCCTCGGACACGCTGAGCA
>NZ_JAAOQS010000232.1:0-2704 GCF_011603105.1 Rhodococcus sp. A14
TGAACTCCAGCGCGAAGATCGCGTCCTGACCGGCGCGGCCGAGGCGCCGGACCATGGCCTCGGTGCCGAGCGTGGGCAGCTCGAGCTGCAGTTCGTCCTGATCCCAGCGGTGGCGGCGTAGCTTTTCCCACAAGTCGGCGTGGGACTCCGCGTCGAAGTGGGCGAGGGCGGGCAGGTCGGTCATCACCGTTTCCGAGTTCATGACCAGGACCGGGTGCCGAGACGACCGGAAGAGGCGGTAGGTGCGCGCCAGTTCGAGGTCCCGGGAGTCTGCCATGAGCTCGAGCGCTTCGGCGATCTGATATCCGGCCTGCCGCACCATCGCGACCATCAAAGGACTGGCGACGTCGATATGGGAGGTGATGGAGAGTGAACCCACGATCCGCCCGGTGATGGGGTGCTTGATCGGAGCCCCTGCGCACGCCAGTTGCGCGAGGGCATCGTTGAAATGCTCGGTGCCGCGGACGAATACGATCCCTCGTGACTCGATCGGAGTGCCGAGACCGTTGGTGCCCAAGGCCTGTTCGGAGAAGTCGAAACCTTCCACCGCGTTGGCCTGGTCCAGTGCCCGCTCGTCCTGGGTGTCGACGATGCGCCGGGACACGATGCGCCCGTCCTCGTCGGCGAGGAAGAGGGTCATCCGCGAGTCGGTGAGGTTGGTCTGCCACTGGTCCAGGATCCGGCCCGCGGCACGCAGGATGGCGCTGTCCGGGTCGATCTCCCCCAGAATGTGGGGTCCGGCCCCGGGATCGACGCGGTGCGAGACCGAGCGGCGCCAGCTCTGCTCGATCTCCTCGGCGACGAGGGACGCGGGAACGGAGGCTCGGACCAGCCCCTGCGTGATCAGCAGTTCGCGGGCACTCCGGACCTCGTCCTCGCGGCGTGACTTTTCCATCACCATCCCAGTGTCAAGCAGTCAAGACGATGCGTCCAGCAATGCCCCCGGCGGTGAGGTCGTCCAGGGCGCGGGAGACCTCCGCCGCGGACAGCGACCGTTCGACGACCGGGATGTTCGGCAGCTTTCCGCTCTGGGCGATCCGCACCAGGTCCTGCAGCTGCGAAAGAGTCCCCACAAAGCTGCCTTCGATGTGGATCATGCGCAGGGCCAGGAGTGCGGTCGGGACGGTGACTTCGCCGCCGAAGAGTCCGACCTGGACCATGTGCCCCGCCTTGGTCAGGACCTCGAAAGCCGACGTGGCCGTGACGCCGTTGTTGACGAAGTCGACGACGGCACTCGCAGGCCCCCCGGCCGCGCGTCGGATGTCTTTGGCCCCGCTGCCGGGCCCGGAGAGGACGGTGCTCGACGCGCCCATGTCCCGGGCCAGGGAGAGGTTCCCCTCGGCGACATCGACTGCGCAGATGTTGCGGTGGCCCCGGGCACGGAGCAACGCGACGGCGGTGAGGCCGAGGCCACCCGCGCCGAAGAGGACGACGGGCTCATCCGGTTCGAGGGGAAGTATCCTGTCGACCGCACTGTAGGCGGTCAGGCCCGAACAGGCCAGGGTGGCAGCCCAACTCGGGTCGATGCCCTCGATGTCCACGAGGTACTTCTCGTCGGGCACGAGAATGTATTCGGCGTAGCCGCCGTGGCGGGCCACGCCCAGGTTTCGTCCTGCCGCACAACGGTTGTCGTTGCCTTCGCGGCAGTGGCGGCACTCGCCGCAGCCGATCCACGGGTAGATCAGCCGCACGTCACCCGGACGAACGGATTCGACGTCGTCGCCCACCCGTTCGACGATGCCGACCACCTCGTGGCCGAGCACCATCGGGTACTCGATGCCGCGGTCCTTCATACTCATCAGCCCGCGACTGCCCAGATCGTATCCACCGGCCCGCAGGTGGGTATCGGTGTGGCAGACGCCGGCCCTCGTGACCCTCAAGAGGACCTTCCGGCCGGCCGGGCTCGGGGTCGGGATATCCAGGTCGTGGATCGTGCTGTCATCGGGGAGGACGGCAAATGCATGCATTGGGGGAGTACCTCGTTCGGGGGTGTGGCTGTCAGGTGTCCCCTCATCATCTGCAGAGATTCGAGGCGCAGAGTGTTTCACATCGGAACACAGGTGGTTCGGAACCTGCTTCTACGTTTGATTCAGGAGCCGTGGCAGCCATCACATCGGGGCGACCGCGGCGGGCACGACACAGAACACGGACGAGGCATCACACCACCTCGTCCGAAACCGAACCAAAGGCAATCATGACCACCAACATCTCCGAACAGCTCAGCGTCACGTCCGCCGATGCCGTGGGCCGGGACGTGCTGCGCGACCTCTACACCGATTGGTCCCAGATCATGGCGGCGACGCCAGACCTGACCATGCGCCTGTTCCGTTCCCTGTTCGACGAGTGGCACCAGCCGACGGTCGAGCCGGAAGGCGTGACGTATCGCGAGGACACCGTCGGCGGAGTCCCGGGCATCTGGTGCCTGCCTGAGGGAGCGGACACGTCGAAGGTGCTCCTCTACACACACGGCGGTGGGTTCGCCGTCGGCTCGGCCGCCAGCCACCGCAAGCTCGCCGCCCACGTCGCCAAGGCCCTCGGTTCCGTCAGCTTCGTGCTGGACTACCGCCGGGCCCCCGAGTTCCAGCACCCGGCCCAGGTAGAGGACGGGGTGGCCGCTTTCGATGCGCTCGTCGTATCCGGCATCGCCCCGCAGGACATCA
Source organism: Rhodococcus sp. A14 (assembly GCF_011603105.1). Classification (NCBI taxonomy): domain Bacteria; kingdom Bacillati; phylum Actinomycetota; class Actinomycetes; order Mycobacteriales; family Nocardiaceae; genus Rhodococcus; species Rhodococcus sp. A14. The sequence continues at coordinate 2,661 of NZ_JAAOQS010000232.1, forward strand.
CAACCATCGGCGATTCGGCGGGCGGCAACCTCGCCATCGCCATC
>NZ_JAAOQS010000233.1:0-2621 GCF_011603105.1 Rhodococcus sp. A14
GTGGTGGTCGAGGACCGTCTGCACGGTGGCGGTGAGGGTGTCGGTGTCCAGGTCGGGTGGTGCGGTGAGCAGGACTGCTTGGCAGTACGTGTCGAGGTTGCCGCCGCGTTCGAGCAACCACCGCGCGATCGGCACGAGCGGTGCGGTCCCGACACCACCGCCGGGAAGCTCGGCCAGCACGTCCGGGTTCCGGGTGGCCGCCACCTCGGCGAGTGCGGCCACGGTCTGGTGCTCGAAAACGTCGCGGGGAGTAACGAAGACACCGTCCTCGTGGGCACGGGCCACCAATTGGATGGCCATGATGCTGTCGCCACCGAGTGCGAAGAAGGATTCGTCGGCACTCACGGACGGCACGCCGAGGACCTCCGCGAAAACCGCGGCGAGGGCCGTCTCCGTCACGGTCGCCGGAGCGCGACCCGTGGCGACGTGTTCGGCGAAGTCGGGTGCGGGCAACTGCCGGCGATCGAGCTTGCCGTTCGGGGTCAGCGGCAGGCGGTCCAGGACCACCAGCGTTGCCGGCACCATCTGCGGTGCGAGAGTCGTTCGGGCGAAGCCGAGGACGCGACCGATGTCGACAGTCCTCGTCTGTGCACCGTCCCGGGCGGGCACGACGTACCCGATCAGGCGCTCGGCGCCTCGGTCGTCGGAACGAACCGACACCGCGGCCTGTGCGACATCCGGGTGGCGGACGAGCGTGGCCTCGACCTCGCCGGGCTCGATTCGGTAGCCGTGCAGCTGAACTTGGGCATCACTACGTCCGAGGAACTCGAGTTGACCCTGCGCGGTCCAACGTGCGAGGTCACCGGTGCGGTACATGCGTTCTCCGCGCCCGGCCGGGTCCGCCACGTACCGGGTCACCGTCAGCCCGGACCGGTGCAGGTACCCACGGGTGACCTGGTTCCCGGCAACGTACATCTCGCCGGTCACTCCGGTGGGTACGGGGTGGAGCCGCCGGTCGAGGACGTACACGCGCAGCCCCGGAACGGCCCGGCCGATGACCGACCGCGCAGCGGGACGGGTATCGCCGAGGGGATGCCTGGTCACGTGCACGGTGGTCTCGGTGATGCCGTACATGTTCACGAGCTGCGGTCGGGTTGGTTGGTGCCGGTCGAGCCAGTCGACGAGGTGACCGTGCTCGAGGGCTTCGCCGCCGAAGACGACGCACCGCAACGCCAGGTCGGTCGGCTGGTTCCGTTCCGCCGCGGCCAACTGGGCGAACGCGGTGGGCGTCTGGCACAGGACCGTCACCCGCTCCCGGCCGAGCAGGCCCAGGAACTCGTCGGGTGACCGCGCGGTGACGGTGTCGACGACGACGAGGCGGCCACCGTGCAGGAGGGCGCCCCACAACTCCCATACCGAGAAGTCGAAGGCGGCCGAGTGGAAGAGCGTCCACACGTCGGTCTCGGCGAACTCGAACGCAGTCCGCGTGTTGTCGAACAGCGTCGCGACATTGCGGTGTGTCACCACGACACCTTTCGGGCGTCCGGTCGACCCCGACGTGTACACGACGTACGCGACCGCGTCGGGGGTGAGCCCGGCCCGTCGCTCCGGATCGGTGATCGGTTCCGGCGACAGATCCATCAGGCACCCGCGTGTGTCCGCGTCGTCGACGAGCACCGTGGGCAGGTCCCTCCGCAAGCGGGCCGCGTGGTCGGTGGAGGAGACGAGACACACCGGGGCAGCGTCGGACATCGTGGCGTCGAGCCGGTCCGCCGGGTGACCGACGTCGAGGGCGAGGTAGCCGGCTCCCGCTTGCTGTGCGGCCAGCAGGGCGACGACCAGATCGATCGAGGGTGGCAGTGCTACGGCGACGACCGTGTCGGGGGCGGCGCCCAGTTCGACGAGACGCCGGGCGAGTCGGTAGACGCGGGCACCGAGTGCCGCGTAGGTGAGCGTTTCGTCGGCATCGGTCAGCACCGATTCGCCGGCGAAGCGGTGGACGGACCGAGTGAACCGGTCGGCGAGTGTGGCCTCGGCTGGTTCCGCCACGGGCGAAGGGGTATTCCACCCGGTCGTCAGCGTGGCCCGTTCGGTGGCGTCGAGGAGGTCGACGTCCCCGACTGGCCGGGCGGGGTCCGCGGTCACCGAGTCGAGGAGCCGGAGGAAGCGCACCGCGACACTCTCGACGGTGGTGCGGTCGAAGATGTCGGTGGCATAGGTCAACGCGGCCGACAGGCCGGGGTGTGCGGGGTCCGCATGTTCGCGGAGGGTGAGCTGAAGGTCGAACTTCGCGAGGGGCGGAGCGTCCTCGGCGACCGTCACCGTCAGGTCCGGCAGCTCGAGGTGGAGTGGTACCTCGGTCCCATAGTCGATCAGGACCTGGAACAACGGTGTGTGCGTCGTGGACCGCTCCGGCGCCAGCACGTCGACGAGCATCTCGAAGGGCACGTCGGCGTGCATGAATGCACCGAGGTCCGCATCGCGGGTTCTGGTCAGCACTTCGCGGAACGAATCGGCCGAGTCGACCGGGGTCCGGAGGACGAGCGTCCCGACGAACATGCCGACGAGTTGGTCCAGCCGGGGATCGGGGCGGCCGGCGACGGGGGTGCCGATCACGACGTCGTCCGTGTCGCACAGGCGGGCGAGGAGGACCGCGAAGGCCGCATGCAGAGTCATGAACG
>NZ_JAAOQS010000234.1:0-2559 GCF_011603105.1 Rhodococcus sp. A14
CACCCGACATTGCGGCCGAACCCGCCATCCACGCGGCCGGGCGCACCTCGATCGTCAAGGTCGCCTTCGCCAGCATGATCGGCACGGCCGTCGAATGGTATGACTTCTTCCTCTACGGCTCGGCCGCTGCGCTGGTCTTCGGGCCCCTGTTCTTCCCCGACAACGCGGCTTCCACGGCCACCCTGCTGGCGTTCGCCACGTTCGCGGTGGGCTTCTTCGCCCGCCCGCTCGGCGGGATCGTCTTCGGCCACTACGGTGACAAACTCGGTCGCAAGAAAATGCTGGTCGTCAGCCTGCTCATGATGGGCGCCGCGACCTTCGCCATCGGCCTGCTGCCGACCTTCGCGAGCATCGGTATGGCCGCACCGCTGCTGTTGGTCGGCTGCCGACTGCTGCAGGGCTTCGCCGTCGGCGGCGAATGGGGTGGAGCGGTTCTGATGGCCGCCGAACACGGTGACAACGACCGCCGCGGATTCTGGACGTCGTGGACCCAGGCCGGGGTGCCCCTCGGGAACCTGCTCTCCGCGGTGGTGCTGTGGGTGCTGGCTCTGTTCCAGAGCGACGAAGCCTTCGATTCCTGGGGCTGGCGAATTCCCTTCCTGCTCAGCGCCGTTCTCGTTCTCATCGGGTTGTGGATCCGGCTGAGCATCGAGGAATCCCCGGTCTTCGCCGAAAACAAGAAAGCCCTCGAGAATCACAAGGCCGAGCACGCACCGATCATCGAGGTCTTGCGCAAATACCCCCGTGAGGTCCTTATCGCGATGGGGCTGCGGTTGGTGGAGAACACCTCGTACTACATCTTCACGGTCGTGGTGATGACCTACATGGTCACCTACCTGGATATGCCCAAGAGCGCCGCCATCGCGGGTGTGCTGATCGCCTCGGTCGCGCAGTTCTTCCTCACCCCGGTCATCGGTGCCCTGTCCGACCGGGTCGGCCGGCGGCCGCTGTACTTCACCGGCGCAGTCGGTGCCGGCATCTGGGGCTTCGTCTTCTTCCCCCTGATCGACACCGGCAACCAGACGATCATCGCGGCGGCGATCTTCATCGGGCTGATCTTCACCACCCTGATGTACGCGCCGCAGGCGGCGATGTTCTCCGAACTGTTCGGCACCAGCGTCCGCTACAGCGGCGCCTCCCTCGGCTACCAGCTCGCCTCGGTGTTCGCCGGCGGCCTCGCCCCTGTCATCGCGGTCGCGCTGCTCGGCACCGTCGAGGAGAAGAACACCATCGCGGTGAGCATCTACCTCGCCGTCCTGGCCGTGATCACCATCATCGCTGTGATCGCCGCGAAGGAAACCGCCCGCACCTCCCTCGTCCACGACCGGGTCCTCGACGAGGCCACCCGCAACTGATGAGCCGCCGGGCCGGTGTGCGGTGCTCACCCCGCACACCGGCCCGGTCACCACCATTCGAAAGAGCCTCTCCCATGAACACACCCGCCCACACCACGGTTCTGGACCTGTTCCGGCTGGACGGCAACGCCGCCCTCGTCACCGGCGCCTCCCGCGGCCTCGGCCGCGCACTGGCCATCGCACTCGCGGAAGCGGGAGCCGACATCCTCGCCGTCGACATCGGCGAACTCGACCAGGTCGCCAAGGAGGTACGCGCCCGGGGCGTTCACTGCGCGACCCGCACCGCCGACCTCAGCAACCTGACACCCGAATCGGCGGTCGAGCTGATCTCCTGGGCCAAAAACGAGTTCCCGCATCCGACGATCCTGGTCAACAACGCCGGCATCATCCGCCGCGGCCCGGCGACCGACACCACGCCCTCGGACTGGTCGGCGGTGCTCGACCTCAATCTCACCACCCCGTTCCTGCTGAGTCAGGCCTTTGCACGGGTCGCCCTCGACGATAATGCCGCCGCGAGCATCATCAACATCGCCTCGATCAACTCCTTCCAGGGTGGGATGGAGGTCCCGTCCTACGCCGCCTCCAAGCACGGCATCCTCGGACTGACCCGAGCGCTCGCGAACGAGTGGGCCGCACACCGCATCCGAGTCAACGCGATCGCCCCCGGCTACATGGAAACCGAGTTCACCGCCGCGCACCGCGAGGACCCCGCGCGGGCGGAGAACATGCTGCGCCGCATTCCCGCCGGCGTCTGGGGGCGACCGGAGGATCTTGCCGGCCCGGCGGTCTTCCTCGCCTCGGCCGCGTCCTCGTACGTCACCGGCACCGCCCTGTCCGTCGACGGTGGATGGCTGTCCCGATAACACCGCGACCACCACTCGGAGGACCCCCATGGCATTGACACCGCAGAACCGTACCGACGTCCCCGCCGCCGATGCCCGATCGTGGCTGCTCGTATCCACCGCACACAGCAGGAACTTCACTGACACGCACACCGGAGCGGCCGACGCCGTCATCTACGACCTCGAAGACGGTGTCGTCCCCTCCGCGAGACCCACGGCACGAGAATCCCTCCACCTCTGGTTCTCTCGCGGCGGCACCGGCTGGGTCCGTATCAACCCCGCCGGCACCGAGGACTGGAGCCGTGACCTCGACGCACTCGAGGCAACACCCGGGCTCTTGGGTGTGATGCTCGCCAAATGCG
>NZ_JAAOQS010000235.1:0-2451 GCF_011603105.1 Rhodococcus sp. A14
GACCGACCCCGACCCACCCACCGCACCCACCACGGGGACCGGGTCGCGTTCCGCATCGGACGGGACCTGCATCGGTCACTATCGACGCTCGCGCGGCAGAACAACTCGACGCTCTTCATGGCGATCCACGCGCTATTCGCTGTCCTCCTCGCCCGCCTCAGCGGCAGTTCCGACATCGTGATCGGCACCCCCGTCGCCGGCCGCCCCGATCCCCGGCTGGACCAACTCGTCGGCATGTTCGTCAACACACTCGTCCTCCGGACCCCGGTCGACGGCTCCCGGTCGTTCACCGAGGTACTCGACCGCACCAGGGACGTCGACCTCGGTGCCTTCCTCCACGCCGACCTGCCTTTCGAGCGCGTCGTCGAGGCCGTGGACCCGCCGCGGTCGACCTCCCGCTCACCGCTGTTCCAGGTGTCCCTCGAATTCGAGAGCGTCCTACGACCCGAGATCACGCTGCCGGACCTGACCGTCACGGTCGCGGAGTACACGCCGCCCGTCGTCAAGGTCGATCTCGAACTGGTGGTCGCCGAGACGTTCGACGAGTCCGGTACCCCGGACGGGATCGCCGCCGGATTCACCTACGCCACCGACATCTTCGACGCCGCGACCGTGCGGGGCTTCGCCGATCGTCTGACCCGTCTCGTCGCGGCGGTCGTCTCCGACCCCGACGACCCGGTCGGGGATCTGACGCTCGGCGACGAGGACGAGGACGCATCGGTCTCCGGACCGCCCGGCCTCCCGGCGCGGGTGTGGCCCGACCTGCTGGCCGGGGCGGCGGAGCGGCACTCCGACCGGGTGGCCGTGTGCGACGCCGGTCGCACGCTCACCTATCGCCAACTCGACGCCGACTCCGCGCAGTTCGCCCGGCTGCTCATCGCTCGGGGCGCCGCACCGGAAAGGTTCGTCGCCCTCGCATTGCCGCGATCCCTCGCGTGGGTCCGCGCCGTGTGGGCGGTCGCCCGCTCGGGTTCGGCGTCGGTACCCGTCGACCCGACGTATCCGCCCACCCGGATCACCCACATGCTCGACGACTGCGGAGCGGTACTCGGCGTCACCGTCGCCCGGTACCGCACACAGTTGCCGGACACGGTCGAGTGGCTGGTGCTCGACGATCCCGACCTCGAGACGCAGATGCGGCACCTTCCTGCCACCCCGGTGACCGACGTCGACCGCGCGGGTCCGCTGCACCCGGACAACCCCGCCTATCTGATCTACACGTCCGGATCGACCGGCACTCCGAAGGGGGTTGTGGTGTCGCATCGGGGTCTTTCGAACCTGTTCGAGCAGGAACGTCACCACCTGCAGGTCACCCCCGATGCGAGGGTCTCGCATCTCGCGTCCCCCAGTTTCGACGCGGCGCTGTTCGAGTTGACGATGGCGTTCTGCGCGGGGGCGCGGGTCGTGCTCGTCCCCCCGCTGACGTATGGCGGTGCGGCGCTGGCGGATATCCTGGCCGGCGAGCGGATTACCCACGCGTTCATCACCCCGACCGCGCTGGCATCGCTCGATCCGACGGGGCTCGACTCGCTGCAGGTCCTCACCGTCGCCGGTGAACCGTGCCCGGCGGACCTGGTCCGGCGATGGGCGTCCGCCCGGCGCATGCTCGATGCGTACGGTCCCACCGAGACGACGATCTGGTCGCATGTCAGTGAACCGCTGGCACCGGCGGAACCTGTCACCATCGGGCGCCCCGTCCGCGGGTTCACCGCCTCCGTCCTCGACGCCCGGCTGCATCCCGTTCCCCCGGGCACCCCGGGTGAGCTGTACCTGGCAGGGCCCGGCCTGGCCCGCGGCTACCACGCCCGCCCGGCCACGACGGCGACCCATTTCGTCGCCTGCCCGTTCGCCGCCCCCGGGTCGCGGATGTACCGCACAGGTGACCTGGTACGCACCCGGCCCGACCTCACGCTCGAACACCTCGGGCGCACCGACTTCCAGATCAAGGTGCGCGGATTCCGGGTCGAGCCGGGCGAGGTCGATTCGATCCTCGCGGCGCGCGCGGACATCGGTTTCGCGGCCACCGTCGGGCGAACCGGACCAGACGGGGAACCGATACTCGTCACCTACGTCCGCGGTGCGACCGGCGCGGACGTCGACGCGAGTGCGGTGCGCACGGCGTTGTCCGCGCAGCTTCCGCCGTACCTGGTTCCCGCCGCGGTCGTCGTACTCGACGAGGTGCCGCTCACCCCGGCCGGCAAGCTCGACCGCTCGGCCCTCCCCGAACCCGAGTTCGGCCCCCGGCCCGAACGATTCCGTGCCCCGTCCACGGCAGTGGAGCGAGCCGTCGTCGAGGCTTTCGCGAAAGTCGTCGACACCGGCGAGGACCGCGCGATCGGAGTGGACGACGACTTCTTCGCGCTCGGCGGCACGTCACTGTCCGCGGTCCGCGTCGCCGCGGACCTGCAGCGGCGACTGGGCCGGCCAGTTCCGCTTCCCGCCCTCTTCCTC
>NZ_JAAOQS010000236.1:0-2370 GCF_011603105.1 Rhodococcus sp. A14
CTGTCACTGCTTCGATCATCGTGCACCCCGACGCTATGCCTCCCGCACGGTTGGGACGACACCGGAGCGGGCGGCGGCGGACCTTGAGTTGGGCTTACTCGCTGCCGAAATCCTTTACGCCTGTGTCATTCCATTTAACTCCGGGCCGCGCTCCGGCGTCCGAGAAATCGCCCCGACCGCTTCGACACAATTGTGTGTCGTCGATCAGACAGCTGGTTCGCCACGGTGCCGGTCAGCTCACGCTCGGCGGTACCCCGAACGCCTGCATCACGACCGCACCCCAGTCCCGCCACATCGGACACGGTGGAGAATCCCGGTGGTCCAGGAACCGGATCACCTCGTCGTCGAACGCAGCCGATGTCGGCAGCGACGAGTGTGCGGCGCGGACCGGGCAGCCATTGCGTTCGACGTCCAGCCGCCAGCCGTGCGGCATCAGTGGAAGATCGGCAGCCGAGGTGATACTCAGAACACGCACCTCCCCGGGCAGCGGCTCGCCGAGAATGGCCTGTGCACTGCCCGCGGTGCCGAGCAGTTGCCGCGCCGCGGGCGTATCGGGGTCGAAGGGGAAGAAGACGATGTCGGTCGCGGGCGCCGCCCACCGCAACAGGTCGCCGAACACCCTGCCCCGTCGGTCGACGTCCGGCGGCGGAAAGCCGAGCGGTGTTTCCGGAAAGACACCCACCAGCACCAGCACGTCGACCCGCGCCCGACCCGTGGCAACCGCCTCCCACGCGATCCAGGCGGCATGGGAATGTGCGGCAACGATCAACGGCCGCTGCAGGTTAGCGGCCTGTTCGGCAAACAACGCGACCTGTTCCTCGACGGGGCGCTGGGTGTCGGCAGGTTCGTACGGGACCCCCGATCTGATCGGACACGTCGAGTCGCGCTGAGGCTGTCCGTCGCCGGGGCCGGCGTAGGAGAAGTAATAGACCTGATCGCATTCGTAACCCAGCCGGTGCACGTCCGCCCGGTGGATGCTCCCCTGCCCCGAACGCGAATTGATTCCGGACATGATGAACAGCGAACCGGCCTGTCGTGACCCGGGTTCCGGATCGTCATAGCGTCGTGTCTGAACGAAGACCACCGACGCCACCGTCACCGCGACGAGGACGGCGACGAATGCGGCAACGGGCCGGGTGAGTGGCGCACGGTCCATCGCCCACACTGTCAGCCCTGTCGCCGCAGCCGAGGCCGGCACGAGCAGCACAGTGAGGGCCGGGGCCCGGTCGGCCAGAGCGCCGAGCGCGAGGACCGCCGCACAGTACGGCACCATCACCTCGATCCGCAGGCCGCGACGCCACGCCCGCGCCATCGCACCGCGTAGGGTCACCCCGCCCTGCCACGGGACCGAGCCGAGTATCAGGACCAGCAGCCCGACCAGCGCCACCGCCGGCCAAAACGCCCGCGAGTACAGCGTCGCGTAGGCGGTTGCGTCACCGAGCGTCGCCAAGAGGACGGGGCCGAACGCCACCGCATAGAACACTGCGGCGAAGCGGAGGCGTCGGGCATCGAGTCCACCGAGAAGCCAGGCCATCAGGATGACCCGCACGGCCGACACCACGGCCAGCAATATCAGGAACTGAGGCCACGAGGCGGTACGTACCAGCAGAAGTCGCAGGTCCGCGAACTGATCCAGCGGCGGCAGCGCAACCAGGTGCAGCAGTCCCGGCCAGACGGGAATAATCCCGCTCGCCGCGAGCACGACGACGAGCACCGCGACGGCGGCCAACGGCAACCACCGCGTCCCCTTCGTCGACGTCATATCTTTCGCTGTACTCGCTGTTCGCGGTCCGGCACAACCCATGCGGCGACCACGCAGGACACGCTGTCAGGTCCGCGGCCTGGACAGGGCGAGTGCTCGACGGCCTCGCGAACGTGAGTGGGAACAGCGCCCGGATGTACAGGTGCTCGTCGGTCATTGCAGCCCTCGCTGCGTCGATGCGACCCGGATGTCCTCCCGCCCCTTTCCCCGGCGGTTGGGCAGGCTGGGGTGGCGGCTCGGCTGACCGCTCGACTCCTGAACATGCTTCGGTTCCGGGGCTTCATCCACTCCCCGAACTGAATCTTCACTAGCCGTCACATTCTCAAACAGAATTATCTGCAGTTCTCTTGGCACTGAATTGGCGAATATTCATACTTGGTTCCGCGATCAAGTGATGCACCTCACATTCGCCGATCGCCGCGACGCCCGTCGCGCACAACCCACACCCACAGGCTCAGGAGCTTTACCCGTGAAAATCGGTATCCCCCGCGAAATCAAGAACCACGAATACCGGGTGGCCATCACCCCCGCCGGTGTCCACGAACTCACCGAACGCGGCCATGAGGTGATCATCGAATCCGAAGCCGGCATCGGCTCCTCCTTCGCCG
>NZ_JAAOQS010000237.1:0-2283 GCF_011603105.1 Rhodococcus sp. A14
ACCCTGACCCATCCCCCACCCCACGCGCGCGGGCGACGCCTCACCGATGCACCAGAATCAGATCCACCGAATTTCGGACAGTGCCACTGCGTACGCCGGGCCGGACGACGACGCAGATCTCCGCTGGACTCTGAGACCCGACGCCGACATCGGCGGGACCTGACGACGATCTGCTCACCCGGGCGGCGGCCGACCCTCTCACGCAGGGTCCTGGGTGCAGATCGCCGCGCCATACGATCCGACGTCGTGTCGGTCAGCGGAAGATCGTCCACACCGCGGCGGCGGCGAGCGCTATTACGACCACAACCATCACCACGGTAACGAGGGGTTCGTGATCGGCGAGAAGTTGCTGCATGACAAGAAGTCATGCAGTCCCGGCTCCCGTCAGAGCAAGCTAGCGAGCGCGAGCACCAACACGGGCACTGACCGCATGGAAGAACCGGCACCGACCGGGCGCCCAGACAACGGCAACGGCAAACCCAGCATGGGGAGCCGAACCGGCGCCTCACGATCCCCTTACCGCCCCAGGACGTTGAAGTCCACCGCACGCCACACCCGAAGGCGCGTCGCACCGCAGGACCCTCTAGGGTGGCGGTCCGAACACCCAGAACATGAGGAAGCAGCAGGGATGGCCACCGATTACGACGCCCCGAGAGTCACCGAATCCGACGAGAGCGACACGTCCCTCGAACAGCTGACCGCCAGCCGGAAAGACACCCAGTCCCCCGTCGTCGACGTCGAAGACACCGACACCGCCGAATCCTTCGAACTGCCCGGCGCCGACCTGTCCGGCGAAGAACTCACCGTCCGCGTCCTCCCCAAGCAGGCGGACGAATTCACCTGCACGAGTTGCTTCCTGGTCCATCACCGCAGTCGGCTCGCCGACTCCGCGCAGCTGATCTGCCGGGACTGCACCTAACCGAACACCGGAACCCCTGGGTGCCTCGGATGCCTCCGGGTAAGTCCCGGGGGCGGGGAGAACCGACTCGATCAGAGCTTCGTCGCCGTCAATACTCACGATCGTGAACACCGAGATTCCCTCAGCATGAACCTTGACCGTGTCGCCGACATTCAAACCCGCGCGGGTTCCCGGATTCTCGGTCATAAGACATGACTAACCCGTCCGGTTTCGGTGTGCAAGCCGCCGATATTTGCCGGGTTCGATTCGATCTTGCTCCGACTGCCGCACCGGGGCGCGCCAAGCGCTGTGCCGATTGCCGATCGGCTACATGCAGGGTCGCTATCACCTGTCCTGTTGGATCGCTACTGTGCCAGGTGTGAGAGAACCGGTGCTGGATCGGCACGTCGACGTTGCACAGCTGTGGCAACTGGCCAGTGACGCGGCCCGGAAGGGCGAGAAGTGGGGGCAGCGCAAGAAGTCGGTGAGCGACGCCATGGAGACCTACTACGCCCAGCTGCGACGTGACAGACGCGGCGCGAAACGGTGGGTCGCCGAGGTCGTTGATCTCCTGGGATATTTCGACCTGTCCGCGGACTGGCGCGCAATTGAGAAAGGCCTGCAAATACTCGACCAAGCTGACGGTGACGTCACCGGTGCCGGTGCTGAGCTACAGCGGCTGGAGGTCGTGCCGGCTTCCTCGACGAAGAACTCCCTCTTCAAGAGCTCCTAGTCTAGGTGCTGACGCGGCAAGCGCCCGACCCGTGATCGGAGCCGTGTGGCGTGATCTGCAGCCACCCCAGGGTGAGAACCAGGCCCCCTCTGGGTGCGAAGTGTCAGCACTAGGGGGCGTGTTGGTCCCAGTTCGAGGGGACGACCGTGGACCACGCCCCACGAGGTGCTCCACCCAAACGAAGGCACACCCAGGGCACAAACAAGGAAAGTCTGATGTCCGAACCCCCTACGAAAGAATTATCCGAACTTGGCAAAGAAGCACTGAGACGGCTGAAGGCAGACCGTCTACCGTGGTGGCCCAAGGTCCCGCCCAAATCACCGATACCCCCGCTCAATACCCCACCACCCAGCACACTCACCCGCATCGCGGATGCCGGCAGATGGGTCGCCAGAGGCGCAAGGGCCTTCGGGTCAACCGTTGTGGGTGCAGTTACCAGCACCGCCGGGGCAAGCCTGCTCGGAGTCGCGGTGCTCGCCCTCGGAGCCGGATACCTCTGGGCCCGCTACGGCGGCGACAAGCCGATCGAGTACGGCCCGCGGTTCGACCCGAGGCCAGCTGTCGAAGCCCCCGTGGTACCCGGCACCGCGGCACCCGCCGCCGCACCGGCGGTACCTGCACCGCCAGCCGCCGCACCTGCACCCCCCGGTGC
>NZ_JAAOQS010000238.1:0-2241 GCF_011603105.1 Rhodococcus sp. A14
GGGACGCGCCCATCCCGGGTCGAAGGCTTCGCCGCTGCCGACGCCGACGACCGCGAGAACCCACAGGACCACGAGGGTCACGTCGACGACCACCGACCAGGGACGGCCCAGCCCGATGGCCCGGACGAGTCGCCGATGGAGCCACCAGCTGACGAGTGCGAGGAAGACTGCGAAGACCAGGAGCCTCGTCACGACAGCAGCTTGCTGATCGCGGTCGGCAAGGCCGCTCCGTCCGAGGACGCGACCTTCTCCAGCGACCCGCCGGTGCGATCGGCCAACGCCTGCAACGTGTTGAGGTCGGAATTCTCGCCGATCGTCACCACGTCGATGCGCACCGGCTTCGACGTGCTCGAGGCCGCGGCGATGGCCGCCAGCAGATCCGCGCGCGCGACGGAGTCGTCGTTGGCGCCGTCGGTGACGAGCAGCACCGAATTGGTGAGGCCCGGCGTGTATCCGTCGACCGCACTCTTGTAGGCAGCTTCGAGCGACGTGTACGTCGAGGTTCCGGTGGCGGGTGTCGCCTTGGCGAGCCGGGCGTCGAGGGCCTGCCTGCGGGTGCCCTCGGTGAAACCGCCCGCCGAGAGCGGACCGGTCGCGACCACGGTCGTGTACGGCCGCGACCCGTCGAGCGTCGTGCTGTACTCCCACAGTCCGAGGTTCGACGAGTCCGGAGCACGGTCGACGTGGGCTGCGAGCGCTGCTGTCGTGTTCGCCAGGCGCGTCGCCGTTCCCTCGCGCTCACCCATCGAGCTGGAAACGTCGAGCAGGACGGTGGAGGTGCGGGGCGTGATCGGATTCCGGATCACGTGCATCAGCTCGGCCGCAGCCGCCGCATCTGCGGGAACCAGGGTGGATTCGAAACCGGGAAAGGCCAGCGCGGTGTCGTCGGGGCGGGCCAGTCCCTCGACCCGGAATCCTGCGTCGGCCAGGACCTGCGCCTGTTCGGGTCGACGGACGAACTCCGCGAACTGCGCGGCGGCGCGGCTCTGCGTCTCGTCGACGGATGGGCCGGCCAGGACGGCCGCCGGGTGATCTGCCACGGGTGTCGGGCCTTTCGGCATCGATGTGGTGATGTCGGCTCCGGGTGCGTCGCGCAGGGCCTGGTAGACCTGCTGTTCGGTAGCCGCGACCGCGTGGACGTCGGAGGTCGCGGGATCGCCCTGCTCGGCCAGCGCGGTGAGTGCCTCCCGCGTCGTCGCGGGCTTCGTCCCCGACGACGCCTCGTAGCCGAGCGCCAGACCGGTGAGTGCCGACGTGACCGGAGCGGAACGTGCCTGCTCCTCCGTCACCGGACCCGTGCTGCTTCCCGTGACCGCGGCCGCGACCGCCTCGACTGCCATCTCCGTACTCTCGGCGCCGGGGCCGACGGGGAGCGCCATGCCCAGGCTGCCCCAGCCCGGCAGACCGAGAGCCGCGAGGGAATCGCGGCCGGTCTGCAGTGACGGCAAGTCCTTCCAGTCGATCGCCGGCGTGCCCAGCGCATTCGCGAACGCCGTCCGGACCGCGAGCACCACCGGGCTGGTCGCCACGGGACGCGCTTCGCCGCTGATGACGCCGGTTGCCGACACCTGCTTGACGGAATGCGAGCTGGACGGAATCCACAGAGCGGGCCGAGGACCGAGTGCCGCTGCGTCCCACGGGCCGTCCGGCCCCGCGGACAAGGCGTCGCGCACGGTGTCGGACGCGACGGCAGTGACCGTCACCGACACGCATTGATCGCGTATCACCGGCGCCGTCTCCGTGAAATGGTCGGCAAGCGTCTGCAGCTGGGGTGCGATATCGGGATCCGCCGCGACCGCGAGTACGGATTCGCCTTCGACGCAGGCGCCCGCGGCAGCCACTCCCTGATCGTTGATCCGGTCACGCAACTGGAACCAGCCCACCACGCCCAGCACGAGCACGACGACGAGACCGAGCACGATCAAAGGCCCCCTGCTGATACCCCTGGCGCGCGATTCGCCGCGATGCTGCCCCACGTGCTTTCCAGCCCCTGTCCGACGAGTTCGACGTTGACCCTCGCAGTGTAGTGATGCGCAGGATCACCCCGGCCTGACACGTGAGTGGCGAAGCGTGCCGGGGCACGCTTCGCCACTCACGTGGGGGAGGGGGGGCGGCCGGGTCAGGCGTTGGCTGCTTTGTATTCGCGGCGGCGGCGGTGCAGGATCGGTTCGGTGTAGCCCGACGGCTGGCGGGTGCCGTCGAGGATGAGTTCCTTCGCGGCCTGGAAGGCGATGTTGGTGT
>NZ_JAAOQS010000239.1:0-2195 GCF_011603105.1 Rhodococcus sp. A14
CCGGGTCAGGCGTTGGCTGCTTTGTATTCGCGGCGGCGGCGGTGCAGGATCGGTTCGGTGTAGCCCGACGGCTGGCGGGTGCCGTCGAGGATGAGTTCCTTCGCGGCCTGGAAGGCGATGTTGGTGTCGAAGTCCGGGGCCAGCGGCCGGTAGGTGGGATCGCCCTGGTTCTGCCGGTCCACCACGGGGGCCATCCGCTGCAGCGATTGCACGACCTGGTCGGCGGTGACCACACCGTGCCGGATCCAGTTCGCCAGCAACTGCGACGAGATGCGGAGGGTGGCGCGGTCCTCCATCAGGGCGACGTCGTGGATGTCGGGGACCTTGGAGCAGCCGACGCCGGCGTCGATCCAGCGGACCACGTACCCGAGGATGGACTGGCAGTTGTTGTCGAGTTCTTCCTGCTTCTCGGCCTCGGACCAGTCGGTGTCGGGGGCGAGGGGGATGGTGAGGATCTCGTCGAGGGTGGCCCGCCGGGTGCCCTTGAGCCGGTTCTGGACGGCGACGACGTCGACCTGGTGGTAGTGGGTGGCGTGCAGGGTGGCCCCGGTCGGGGACGGCACCCACGCGGTGTTCGCGCCGGCCTTGGGGTGGCCGATCTTCTGCTCGAGCATCTCGGCCATCAGCTCGGTCATCGCCCACATGCCCTTGCCGATCTGCGCCCGCCCCTGCAACCCGGCGGCCAGCCCGACGTCGACGTTCCAGTCCTCGTAGGCGGTGATCCAGGTCTGCTTCTTCATCTCGGCCTTGCGGATCATCGGCCCGGCCTCCATCGAGGTGTGGATCTCGTCGCCGGTGCGGTCGAGGAACCCGGTGTTGATGAACACCACCCGCTCACTGGCTTCCTTGATGCAGGCGGCGAGGTTGACGGTGGTGCGGCGTTCCTCGTCCATGATGCCGACCTTGAGGGTGTTGCCGGGCAGGCCGAGGACCTGCTCGACGCGGCCGAACAGTTCGGTGGTGAACGCGACCTCGTCGGGGCCGTGCTGCTTGGGTTTGACGATGTAGATCGACCCGGTGCGGGAGTTGTCCAACGGCCCGGTCTGCTCGGACCGGGACAGCCCGTGGACCGCGCACAGGGAGGTGATCAGGGCGTCGAGGATGCCCTCGGGGATTTCGGTGCCGTCGCCGTGCAGGATCGCCGGGGTGGTCATCAAATGCCCGACGTTGCGGACGAACAGCAGCGACCGCCCGTGCAGGGTGAGCTCGGACCCGTCCGGGGCGGTGTAGACCCGGTCCGGGTTCAGCCGGCGGGTGAACGCCGTGCCGCCCTTGGTCATCTCCTCGGTCAGGTCCCCGCGGTTGAGGCCGAGCCAGTTGCGGTAGCCGATCACCTTGTCGTCGGCGTCGACGGCGGCGACGGAGTCCTCGAAGTCCATGATGGTGGTGACCGCGGATTCGAGCACCACATCCTTGACCCCCGCCGCGTCCGTCTGGCCGATCGGGGAGGTCGGGTCGATCTGGATTTCCGCGTGCAACCCGTGGTTGCGCAGCAGCACACTGGTCGGGGCGGCCGGGGTGCCGAGGTAGCCGACGAACTTGCCCGGCTCGGCCAGGCCGGTGATCGTGCCGTCGGCGAGCTGCACGGTCAGGGCGGTGCCGTCGACGGTGTAGGCGGCGGCGTCGGCGTGCGACCCGGTCGCGAGCGGGGCGGCGGTGTCGAGGAAGGTGCGGGCCCAGGCGATGACCCGGTCGCCGCGGACCTTGTTGTAGGAGGCGCCCGCCTCCGCGCCGCCGTCGTCGGGGATGGCGTTGGTGCCGTACAGGGCGTCGTACAACGACCCCCACCTCGCGTTGGAGGCGTTCAGCGCGAAGCGCGCGTTGAGGACCGGGACCACCAGCTGCGGGCCGGCGGTGGCGGTGATCTCGGTGTCCACGTTCGCCGTGGACACCTCGAACGGGGCCGGTTCGGGCACCAGATACCCGATCTCGGTCAGGAACGCCCTGTACTCGGCCGGGTCGATCACGGCACCGGCCCGGTCGCGGTGCCAGGCATCGATCCGGGCCTGCAGGTCGTCGCGGGTGGACAGCAGCGCCTTGTTCTTCGGCGCCAGATCGTCGATCACCTTCGCCGCACCCGACCAGAACCCGTCGACGTCCACCCCGGTCCCCGGCAGCGCCTCCTCGTTCACGAAGTCGTAGAGCACCTTCGCGACCTGCAGACCGCCGACCTCAACACGCTCAGTCATGAAATG
>NZ_JAAOQS010000023.1:0-99876 GCF_011603105.1 Rhodococcus sp. A14
GGTCGGCGTGTTCGCCGTGGCTGAAATTCAGCCGCGCCACGTCCATACCGCTTTCGACGAGCTCGCGAATACGGTCACCGGTGGCGGTAGCAGGTCCAAGTGTGCATACGATCTTCGTGCGTCGGTTCACGGCCTCGAGCCTAGTCGTCCCGCGCGCCCTTCTCCATTTAGACGACTGCCAGCGGGAGCGCCGTCGGATGCACCGGCGACGGGAGGTCCGACGCCCCGGTCAGATACACGTCGACGGCGTGCGCCGCGGACCTGCCCTCCGCGATCGCCCACACCACGAGCGACGCGCCGCGGTGCGCGTCCCCGCAGACGAAGACCCCGGGTGCGGTGGTCTGCCAATCCGGTCCGCAGGAGAGCGATCCGCGCCGGGTGGGCGACAGCCCGTAGTCGTCGAGCAGCGGTCCGAGATCGACACCCTCGAATCCGATCGCGAAAAGCGCCAGTTCGCAGGGCAATTCGATCTCCTCGCCGACCGGCGTGATGATGCGTGTGCCGTCCTCGCGGGTGACCCGGACCTCGGCGAGGACCATGGATCGGACGTTCCCGTTCTCGTCACCGAGGAAGCGTTGCACCGCGACCTGATACCGGCGGACACCGCCCTCGGCGTGCGCGGGCGACGTGCGCAGCACCATCGGCCACGCCGGCCACGGCGTCGCGGCCTCGTCCCGTTCCGTCGGCAACTCCGGGTTGTAGTCCAGCTGGGTCACCGACAGCGCGCCCTGGCGGTGCGCCGTTCCGAGGCAGTCGGCCCCGGTGTCGCCGCCGCCGATGATGACGACGTGCTTGCCCTTGGCGGTGATCGTCGCGGGACCGTCACCCTCGCATTCCTTGTTCGAGGTGACGAGGTGTTCCATCGCGAGGTGGATCCCGTTCAGCTCCCTGCCTTCGACGGTCGTGTTGTCACGGCCCCGGAGCGCGCCGATCGCGAGCACGACGGCGTCGAAGTTCTCGCGCATCTGCTCCACGGTGAGGTCGACGCCGACCTCGCAATCGGTGACGAAGTGCGTTCCCTCGGCGCGCATCTGCATCAGGCGCTGATCGAGGATCGCCTTCTCCATCTTGAATTCCGGGATGCCGTACCGCAGCAGTCCCCCGAGCCGGTCGTCGCGCTCGTAGACGGTGACGTCGTGCCCCGCCCGGGTCAGCTGCTGTGCCGCCGCGAGACCGGCCGGACCGGAACCGACCACCGCGACCTTGCGGCCCGTGGCGATCATCGGCGGCTTGGGCACCACCGTGCCGGACTCCCACGCGACGTCGGCGATGGCCTGTTCGATCCGCTTGATGGTGACGCTGCCGGTCGTGTGGGTGTCGGCGAGGGCGAGCACACACGCCGACTCGCACGGCGCCGGACACACCCGCCCCGTGAACTCCGGGAAGTTGTTCGTGGCATGCAGGCGTTCACTGGCCGCCGACCAGCGGCCGCGCCGCACCAGGTCGTTCCACTCCGGGATCAGGTTGCCCAGCGGGCAGCCCGCACTTCCCGAGTGGCAGAACGGGATTCCGCAGTCCATACACCGTGCGGCCTGCTCGGACACCTCGGCGGCCCGCTCCGCCGGACTCTGCGGCGCGTACACCTCGTGCCAGTCGTGCACCCGCTCAGCGACCGGACGCTTGCGCGCCTCCTTCTTGACGATGTGCAGAAAGCCCTGTGGATCAGCCACGTGCCGCCTCCATGATCGCAGTGTCGACGTCGAGTCCCTCGGCCTTGGCGATCCGGGTCGCGTCCAGCACCCGCTGGTAGTCCACCGGCATCACCTTGGTGAACAACGCGGAGCGCCGGGGCCAGTCGGCGAGCACCGACGCCGCCACCGCGGAACCGGTCCACCGGTGGTGGCGGGTGACCGCGCCGCACAACCAGTCGAGGTCGTCCGGGTCGGGTTGCAGGAGCTTCACCATCGCCGGGTTCACGTCCTCGGGGTCGAGGTCGAGGACGTAGGCGATGCCGCCGGACATCCCGGCCGCCATGTTCCGGCCGGTCGGGCCGAGGATCACGACCCGCCCGCCCGTCATGTACTCGCAGGCGTGGTCGCCGACGCCCTCCACGACGGCCGACGCACCGGAGTTGCGCACCGAGAAGCGTTCGCCGACGCGGCCCCGGAGATAGAGCTCGCCCGAGGTGGCGCCGTAGAGCAGGGTGTTGCCTGCGATCACCTGGGTTTCCGGAACGAACAGGACGTCGTCGGCGGGACGGACCACGATCCGCCCGCCCGACAACCCCTTGCCGACGTAGTCGTTGGCGTCACCGGTCAGGTCGATGGTGATACCCGGCGGCAGGAACGCGCCGAGCGACTGCCCCGCCGAACCCGTGAACGTGAGCCGGATCGTGTCGTCCGGCAGCCCGGCGGCGCCGTACCGGCGGGTGACCTCCGCACCGAGCAGCGTGCCGACGGTCCGGTTGACGTTGCGCACCGGCATCTCGATCTCCACGGCGTGCGCGTCCTCGAGGGCACCCTCGGCCAGCTGGATGAGCGTCCGGTCCAGCGCCCGGTCCAGTCCGTGGTCCTGATCGCGGTCCCGGCGCCGCTGCGGCAGCGGAGCCCCGTCCGGCCCGGTGGGCACGGCGAAGATCGGGGTCAGGTCGAGTCCGCGATTCTTCCAGTGCGCGATCCCCTGCGCGGTCTCGAGGACATCGGCGTGACCGACGGCCTCGTCGATGCTGCGGAACCCGAGGTCCGCCAGGTACCGGCGCACGTCCTCGGCGACGAAGCGGAAGAACTCCTCCACGAACTCCGGTTTGCCGGTATACCGCTTGCGGAGTTCCGGGTTCTGGGTGGCGACACCGACCGGGCAGGTGTCGAGGTGGCAGACCCGCATCATGATGCAGCCCGCCACGATCAGCGGGGCCGTCGAGAACCCGAACTCCTCCGCACCCAGGAGCGCCGCGACCACGACGTCCCGCGCGGTGCGCATCCCGCCGTCGCACTGGACGGTGATGCGGTCGCGGAGACCGTTGAGCACGAGTGTCTGCTGGGCATCGGCCAGCCCGATCTCCCACGGCGCCCCGGCATGCTTCATCGACGTCAGCGGGGTGGCGCCGGTTCCGCCGTCGTTCCCGGAGATCAGGACCACGTCGGCGTGCGCCTTGCTGACGCCGGCGGCGACCGTTCCCACACCCACCGAGCTGACCAGCTTCACGTGGACCCGGGCCCGGTCGTTGGCGTTCTTCAGGTCGTGGATCAGCTGGGCGAGATCCTCGATCGAGTAGATGTCGTGGTGCGGCGGCGGCGAGATCAGCCCGACCCCCGGCGTCGAGTGCCGGGTCTCCGCGACCCACGGGTACACCTTGTACGCCGGCAACTGGCCGCCCTCACCGGGCTTGGCGCCCTGCGCCATCTTGATCTGGATGTCGCTGGCGTTGATCAGGTAGTCGCTGGTGACACCGAACCGCCCGCTCGCCACCTGCTTGACGGCGCTGCGGCGCGACGGATCGTAGAGACGGTCGACGTTCTCGCCGCCCTCGCCCGTATTGGAGCGTCCGCCGAGATTGTTCATCGCGACGGCCATCGTCTCGTGAGCCTCGGCGGAGATCGAGCCGTAACTCATCGCGCCGGTGTTGAACCGGGTGACGATCCGCTCGACCGGTTCCACCTCGTCCAGCGGCACCGGCGGGCGCACACCCTCCCGGAACGTGAACAGGCCGCGCAGTGCGCCACCGGCCTCGGCCAGGCGGTTCACCTCCTCGCTGTACTTCGCGAACACCGTGTGCTGACCGGTGCGGGTGGCGTGCTGCAGCAGAAACACCGTCTCCGGGGTGAACAGGTGCAGTTCGCCGTCGCGGCGGAACTGGTACTCGCCGCCGTCCTCGAGCCGCCGGTGGGCGAACTCGGCCGGGTTGTCCGGGTACGCCTGCCGGTGACGGACGGTGACCTCGCGGGCGATCTCGTCGAGACCGGCGCCGCCCAGCTTGCTGACGGTGCCCGTGAAGTACTCGTGGACGAGATCGCGGTCCAGGCCGATCGCCTCGAACACCTGCGCCGCGGTATACGAGCCGACGGTGGAGATGCCCATCTTCGACATCACCTTGAGCACACCCTTGCCGAGAGCGGTGAGATAGTTCCGCACGGCGATCGTGTGCTCGACGCCGGTGAGTTCGCCCTCGGACACGAGGTCCTCGATCGACTCCATCGCGAGGTACGGGTTGACGGCCGCGGCCCCGTACCCGATGAGCAGCGCCAGGTGGTGGACCTCGCGGGCGTCACCGGATTCGACGACCAGCGCCACCTTGGTGCGTTCCTTGGTCCGCACCAGGTGATGGTGCACCGCGGCGACCGCGAGCAGCGACGGGATCGGCGCGCGGGTGTGGTCGGAGTCACGGTCCGAGATCACCAGCGTCCGATAGCCGTCCGCGATCGCGGCGCTCGCCTGAGCCCGCAATTCCTCGATCGCCTCGGCCATCCCCGCACCGCCGCGTTCCACGTCGTACAGCGCGCGCAGCACCGCCGCGGCCAGCCCCGGATGGTTGCCGTCCGCGTTGACGTTGATGATCTTGTTCAGCTCTTCGTTGTCGAGCACCGGCCACGGCAGCACGATCTGCCTGCACGACGCCGCGGTCGGCTCGAGCAGGTTCTGCTCCGGTCCCATGACCCGCGACAGCGACGTCACGATCTCTTCACGGATCGCGTCGAGCGGCGGATTCGTGACCTGCGCGAACAGTTCGACGAAATAGTCGTAGAGCAGCCGCGAACGCTGCGACATGACGGCGATCGGGGTGTCCGTCCCCATCGAGCCGAGGGGCTCGCCGCCGGACGCGGCCATCGGCGCGAGCAGGATCCGCAGATCCTCCTCGGTGTACCCGAACGCCACCTGCCGTCGCACCACCGACTCGTGGTTGTGCTGCGCGTGCGGGCGATCCGGCAGCGTCTTCAGTTCGAGCAGACCGGCGTACAGCCACTCCGCGTACGGCCGCTCCGCCGCGAGCCGCATCTTGATCTGCTCGTCGGGCACGATCCGGCCCTCGGACGTGTCGACCAGGAACATCTGCCCCGGTTCGAGGCGGCCCTTCGCCACGACCTCCGCCTGCGGGACGTCGAGGACACCGCTCTCGCTCGCGAGGACCACCCGCCCGTCGACGGTCTGCCACCAGCGTCCCGGACGCAGGCCGTTACGGTCCAGCACGGCGCCGACCACGGTCCCGTCGGTGAACGTCACACACGCCGGTCCGTCCCACGCCTCCATCAGCGACGCGTGGAACTGATAGAACGCCCGGCGTTCGGGGCACATCGACGAGTCGTTCTCCCACGCCTCCGGCACCATCATCATCACCGCGTGCGCCACGCTGCGGCCGGCGAGGTGCAGCAATTCGAGGACCTCGTCGAACGACGCCGAATCCGACGCGTCGGGTGTGCAGATCGGATACAGCCTGCGCAGGTCGCCCGTGATCACCGAACTCGACAGCAACGCCTCGCGGGCGCGCATCCGGTTCCGGTTGCCGCGGACCGTGTTGATCTCACCGTTGTGCGCGACGAACCGGAACGGATGCGCGAGCGGCCAGGACGGGAACGTGTTGGTCGAGAACCGGCTGTGCACGATCGCGATCGCACTCGCCATCCGCGGGTCGCGCAGGTCCGGGAAGTACCGGGACAGCTGGGACGTGGTCAGCATTCCCTTGTAGACGACGGTCCGGCTCGACAGGGACGGGAAGTACACGCCGCTGCCCTCGGACTCGACCTCGGGAGTGACCTGCTCGGCCCGCTTACGCAGCGCGTAGACAAGGCGGTCGAGTGCCAGCTCGCCGGGCCGGATCCCGCCGACGGCGGGTGCGGTGACGAACAACTGGCTCATGTGCGGCGCGCAGGCCCGGGCCGTGGAGCCGACGTCCGCGCCGTCCGGATCGACGGGCACCCGACGCCAGCCGAGGATCTCGAGCCCCTCCTCGGCCGCGAGGTCGGACACGCGTCGTTGCGCCGCCGCCCGTGCCTGCGCGTCCTGCGGGAGGAAGCAGATTCCCGCCGCGTACGTGCTGCCGCCGTCCTCGAGCGGCGCCGGGAGATCGAAGTCGACGACGTCCCCGAAAAATTCGGTGGGGAGCTGGAGGAGGATGCCGGCGCCGTCGCCGCTGTTCGGTTCCGATCCTGCCGCACCGCGGTGCTCGAGATTCTCGAGTGCGAGGAGTCCGTCGGAGACGATGGAGTGTGAGCGGCGGCCGTGCACGTCCGCGACCATGGCGACGCCGCAGGAATCGACTTCCTGGTCCGGGTCGTACAAGCCCTGGGGACCAGGCAACTGAGAGAACAGCACCGATATACCTCCACATCGGCCAGGAAGACCACCAGTGTGTGCGCTCCGCACGTGCTGTCGGCGGCCTCCGCTAGCGGGGTCGCCACGACGGGCGCTAACTGCTTTTCGGGGGTCTACCGGGACAGCATCGGCCCGTGAAGGTTGTAACCGGACATACACCCGGCGCGCTCAGCTTACCAGGACCGATACCTCGCAAGATATGCCGAATCCGGCCCCGGACAGCACTGTGGCCCGTGTCGCATCAGCAACACGGGCCACAGTTCGGTCGGGGATCGTCACTGCTCCCGCAGAGGTCGTCCGTACTTGTCCTTCACGCTTCCGGTCAGCATCATGATGCCGTCGACCAGCGGCCAGATTCCGCCGATTCCACAGGTGAGCCACGTGACGGCGATCTGCGCCACGGCGATGCCGGGCTGGTTCAGGTAGAACCGTCCGACTCCGAAACCGCCGAGGAAGATCTGCAGCAGGCCGGCGGTCAGCTTGGACTTGTCGGAGTACGGCTCACCCGTCAGCGGGTGCCTGCCGAACGGCGCCGACGGATCGGCGTACGCGTTGTAGCCGGCGGGGGCGTATCCGGGCGGCGGGAACCCCTGCTGGGGGTAACCCTGCTGCTGTCCGTACCCCGGCTGCTGGTACCCGGGCTGCTGGTAGTCCTGCGACGACTGCGGAGCCGCCCCGTACTGCGCGCCGTAGTTGGGGTCGGGTGCGCCGTAGGTGGGACCGTCCGGTTGCTGCTGGGGCTTCTCGTACCCGGTGTAGGGCGCTGTCGGCGAAGTCGGCTCGCCCACGTTCGGGAACGGGGCCGTCGGCTCGGTGCCGCTCGGCGACGGGTAGGTGGGCGTGGACCCCCAGCCCGGGCCGTTACCGACACCGGAGTAGGTGTCCCAGCCCGGTCCGGTGCCGGTCGAACCCGGTGACGGTGTCGCGTCCGACGTGGCCGGCGGCTGGGACAGCGAGGCCTCGGCGGTGGCGTCGTAATCGAAGGGTGAGCCGAACTCGGGCGGCGGGCTCGACTCGGTGCTGTTCTCGGTGCCGTCGCTGCTCTTCCCCAGGTCGACCTTGTGTGCGTCCTCGGATGCACCCTTGCCGGAATCGTCGGATGCTTTCCCCGGTTCAGTCATTCGCGTCATCCTTCTTGCTGTCGATGGTCTTCGTGCCCGCCTCGCCGCCGGTACTCGCAGTACTCGCGGCCTTGTCGTCCGATACCGGCTCCGATGCGGGCGCGTCCTCGTCCGTGCCCTCGTCCTCGACGTTCTTCTCGGGCTCCTTCTCCATGGTCTCGCTATCGACCGGTTCGCCGTCGGCAGGCCGCAATTCGGCCGGGTCCTCACGGCCCTTCGTCGCGGCGAAGAAGTACACCAGGGCCGCGACGAACACCAGGGCGGAGGTGAACGAGTTCACGCGGACACCGGCGATGAGGCTCGCATGATCGCTGCGCATCAGTTCGATCCAGAAGCGGCCGGCGCAATATCCGGCCACGTACAGGGCGAAGAGGCGGCCGTGACCGATGCGGAAGCGGCGATCGACCCACACGAGCAGGAGAACGATCAGCACGTTCCACAGCGCCTCGTACAGGAACGTCGGATGCACCACGAACGCGACCTCGCCGGTCGACACCCCGTCGATCAGCTGCGGTGACACCTGGCCCACGTCGTTGCGCCGCTCGAAGATCTCGAGCCCCCACGGCACGTCGGTCTCGCGACCGTAGAGTTCCTGGTTGAAGTAGTTTCCGAGCCGGCCGATCGCCTGCGCCAGCAGGATTGCGGGCGCGACCGCGTCGCCGAGCGCAGGCAGCGGGATGCCGCGGCGACGACAACCGATCCAGGCGCCGACGCCGCCGAGCGCCACGGCGCCCCAGATGCCGAGGCCGCCCTGCCACACCTTCAGGGCGTCGACGGGGTCGCCGCCCTCCCCGAAGTACGTCGGCCAGTCGGTCATCACGTGGTAGAGACGGCCGCCGATCAGGCCGAACGGCACCGCCCAGATGGCGATGTCGAGGACGGTGCCCTTCTCGCCACCGCGGGCGACCCAGCGACGGTCACCCCACACGATCGCGACGACGATCCCGACGATGATGAACAGCGCGTACGCGCGCAGGGCCACCGGTCCGACATACCAGACCCCTTGAGGCGGACTCGGAATGTAGGCCAGTATGTCCACAGTGGAAGTCACGACGCCACGGTAGCGGAGCGAACGCCCTCGGCGAGTTCCTTCGTGAGCGAGCGCACCGCGTCCAGACCGCTCTCCGCGGCCGTGACCAGCGCAGATCCGACGATGACCGCGTCGGCGTACGCGGCGATCTCGGCGGCCTGCGCGCCGGAGCGGACACCCAGTCCGACACCCACCGGGATGTCCGAGTGGGCGCGGATGCGGGCCGTCAGCTCGGGTGCCATCGACGACACCGCGTCACGGGCGCCGGTGACACCCATCGTGGACGCGGCATACACGAAGCCGCTGCTGGCGTCGAGGGTCATCGCGAGGCGTTCCTCGGTCGACGACGGCGCCACCAGGAAGATCCGGTCGAGGTCGTGTTCCTTCGACGCGGCGATCCACTCGCCGGCCTCCTCGGGGATCAGGTTGGGCGTGATCAGGCCGAGGCCACCCGCGCTCGCCAGGTCGCGGGAGAACTTGTCGACCCCGTACTGCAGGACCGGATTCCAGTACGTCATCACGACGGCCTTGCCGCCCACGGAGGCGATCGCCTCGACGACGGTGAACACGTCACGCACCCGGACACCGTTCCGCAGCGCCGTCTCGGCCGCCGCCTGGATGGTGGGCCCGTCCATCACCGGGTCGGAGTAGGCGATGCCGACCTCGACGATGTCGCAACCGGATTCGACCATCGCCTTGAACACGTCGATGGACTCCTGCACGGTGGGGAAACCGGCCGGGAGGTACCCGACGAGCGCGGCGCGCTTCTCCTCGCGGCACTGCGCGAACGTCGGGGCGAGGCGCGAGAGTCGTTCGCTCACTTGGCCGAACCTTCCTTGTCAGTCGTGGTGGTCTCGGTCGAATCGTCGGGATCGAACAGTCCGAACCACTTGGCGGCCGTGTCCATGTCCTTGTCGCCGCGCCCGGACAGGCTGATGACGATGATCGCGCCCTCCCCCAGTTCGCGGCCCAGTCGCAGCGACCCGGCGACGGCGTGGGCGGACTCGATGGCGGGGATGATGCCCTCACGCTCGGACAGCAGACGCAGCGCGTCCATGGCCTCCGTGTCGGTGACCGGCTCGTAGGTGGCGCGGCCGATGTCCTTGAGGAGCGCGTGCTCCGGTCCGACACCGGGGTAGTCGAGGCCCGCGGAGATCGAGTGCGACTCGATGGTCTGGCCGTCCTCGTCCTGCAACAGGTACGAGTACGCGCCCTGGAACGCGCCCGGGGTGCCCGCCGCGAACGTGGCGGCGTGCCGCCCGGTCTCGACGCCGTCACCGGCGGCCTCGTAGCCGACCAGCCGCACGGCCGGGTCGTCGAGGAACGCGTGGAAGATGCCGATGGCATTGGAACCGCCGCCGACGCACGCCGTCACCGCGTCGGGCAGCCGGCCCGTCAGCGCCTGCACCTGGGCACGCGCCTCCAGGCCGACCACGCGCTGGAAGTCGCGGACGATGGTCGGGAACGGGTGCGGCCCGGCAGCAGTGCCGAAGCAGTAGTACGTGTTGTGGGCGTTGGTGACCCAGTCGCGCAGCGCCTCGTTGATGGCGTCCTTCAGGGTCCTCGACCCCGACTCGACCGACACCACCGAGGAGCCCAGCAACCGCATGCGGGCGACGTTCAGCGCCTGCCGCTCGGTGTCGACGGCACCCATGTAGATGACGCATTCGAGGCCGAGGAGCGCGCAGGCGGTGGCGGTGGCGACACCGTGCTGGCCGGCGCCGGTCTCCGCGATGATGCGGGTCTTGCCCATGCGCTTGGCGAGCAGCACCTGACCGAGCACGTTGTTGATCTTGTGCGAGCCAGTGTGGTTGAGGTCTTCGCGCTTGAGGATGAGCCGCGCCCCACCGGCGAACTCGCTCATCCGTGTCGCCTCGAAGATCGGGGACGGACGGCCGGTGTAGTCGCGCTGGAGACGATCGAGTTCGTTCAGGAACGCGTCGTCGGCGCGGGCCTTCTCGTACTCGGCGGTGACCTCCTCGATCACTGCCATCAGGGCCTCGGGCACGTGCCGTCCGCCGTACACGCCGAAGTGTCCTCCGGCGTCGGGGTCGTGCGTCGTGCGCTCGGCGATTCCGGCGCTGGCAGTCGGCAGATTGCCACCCTTGAAGACGGTTTCCTGATTACGTGAAGTCACAGGTCCAGTCTGCCCCAACGCCGGGTTCCGCCGCCGTCCGGGTCAGTTCCTCCGGCGCAACGTCAGCGTGACGGCTTGGGGCAGGACGGGTGAGCGCCGGCGTTGACCAGATCGGCCACCGCCTTGCGCGGATCCCCGCTGGTGACGAGGCCTTCGCCGACCAGCACCGCGTCGGCTCCCGCACCGGCGTAGGCCAGCAGGTCGGCCGTGCCGCGCACACCGGACTCGGCGATCTTGATGGTCTCGGTGGGCAGCCCGGGAGCGATCTCGCCGAACGTGTTCTTGTCGACCTCGAGCGTCTTGAGATTGCGGGCGTTGACACCGATGACCTTTGCGCCCGCCTCGAGCGCACGGTTGGCCTCTTCCTCGGTATGGACCTCGACGAGGGCCGTCATGCCCAGCGACTCGGTGCGGTCGATCAGCGACGCGAGCGCGTCCTGCTCGAGGGCGGCGACGATGAGCAGCACGACGTCGGCGCCGTGCGCGCGGGCCTCGTGGATCTGATACGGCCCGACGATGAAGTCCTTGCGGAGGATCGGGATGCTCACCGCGCGGCGGACCGCGTCGAGGTCCGCGAGGGACCCCTGGAACCGGCGCTCCTCGGTGAGCACGCTGATCACCCGGGCACCACCGGCCTGGTAGGCGGCGGCCAACTCGGCGGGATCGGTGATGTCGGCGAGCGCGCCCTTCGAGGGGCTGGCCCGCTTGACCTCGGCGATGACTCCGATGCCCGGCTCGAGCAGGGCGGCCGCGGCATCGAGGGCCGGCGGTGCGGCAGCGGCGGCAGCCTTGACTGCGGCGAAGTCAAGGACGGCTTCGCGGGCGGCGACGTCGGCGCGCACCCCGTCGAGAATCGAGTCGAGAACGGTCATCGTGGCCCGAGTCCTTTCTGGGCAGAAACCCGATGTGAGGAACATCATCAGGGGTGAAGTCAGCCTAGATGGCACTCTGATTCTGTTTACGTTCGGGTCCCCGGGTCTTTGTCCGGTCCGTCAACTTGGTCGACAGGTTCGGCTTTCTTGTCTTCCACCGTGGGGTCCTCCCCCGCATCCAGGGCATCCCAGAGCATGCGCTGGGTAACGGGCCCCTCGGCGGAATCGGTGCCGGCCTTCTTCGCCGCGTCCCGACGCGCACCGGGGCTGTCGTACTTGGAGGAGAGCCCGGCCCGCACCCGCGGACGGCGGACGAGTTCCACCGCGGCGGCAAGCGCCGCCAGGGCGCCCACCAGCGCGAGAACGGCGGGACCGACGTGCACGGACACCGACTGGACCTCGGCGCGGCCCGGCAACTCGGCCAGCCGGCCCGCCTCGTCGCCGGAGGCGCCCGAGACGATCAACCCCACCGCGGGGACCGCGGCCGCGACGGCCACGACCGCGACGAGGACACCGAGCACCCGCAGCGCCCAGCCCTTCACGGCGAACGACGCGGCGATCGCGGCGACCAGGGTCAGCGCCAGCGGCGTGAGCGCCGCGGCCCACGTGCCGCCGACGAGCGCCGACGTGCGCTCCTCACCGAGTCCGTCGGAGGAGGTGACCTCCACCCACGTCATCCGGGAGGCACCCCACAGGCACACCGCGGCGACCGCGAGCAGCAGCACCGAGATCATCGACCGGCGACGTCCCGCCTGCCCGGGTTCCCGGGCCGTCTCCGACGCGTCACTCACTGCGTGTCGCCTCCCAGGGTCCGGAGCGTGTGTGCCGCCGCGATCGCGCTGAGCACCGCCATCGCCTTGTTCCGCGCCTCGGTGTCCTCGTACTCGGGGTTCGAGTCGGCGACGACACCCGCACCCGCCTGGACGTACCCGATGCCGTCCTTGATCAGCGCGGTCCGGATCGCGATGGCGGTGTCGGCGTCGCCGGCGAAGTCGAGGTACCCGATGATGCCGCCGTAGATGCCCCGGCGCGTGGGTTCGAGTTCCTCGATCAGCTGCATCGCCCGGACCTTCGGCGCGCCCGACAGGGTGCCCGCCGGGAAGCACGCGGTGACGGCGTCCAGGGCATGCTTGCCGTCCGCGAGGTGACCCGTGACGGTGGAGACGAGATGCATCACGTGGCTGTACCGCTCGATGTGGCGGTAGTCGTGGACCTTCACCGTGCCCGGTTCGCACACGCGCCCGAGGTCGTTGCGGCCCAGATCCACGAGCATCAGGTGCTCCGCGTTCTCCTTCTCGTCGGCGAGCAGGTCCTTCTCGAGCAGGATGTCCTCCTCCTCGGTGTGCCCGCGCCAGCGGGTTCCCGCGATCGGGTGCGTGGTGGCGACGCCTTCCGACACGGTCACCAGGGCCTCCGGGCTCGAACCGACGATGGAGAACGCCGTTTCGCCGTCGCCGTTCGGCACGTTGAGCAGGTACATGTACGGGCTGGGATTGGAGGCGCGCAGCATCCGGTAGACGTCGATCGGGTCCGCGGTGCAGTCGATCTCGAAGCGCTGCGACAGCACGACCTGGAAGGCCTCGCCCGCCTCGATGTCTCCCACGAGCTTCTGCACGTCGGCGCCGAAGCCCTCGGTGGTGCGCTGACGCCGGTAGTCGGGGGCGGGCTTTGCGAACGTGGACACGGTCGACGACGCCGGGGCCGACAGGGCGTGCGTCATCCGGTCCAGCCGCTCGACCGCGGAGTCGTAGGCCTCGTCGACGCGTTCGTCGGTGCCGTCCCAGTTGACCGCGTTGGCGATCAGGGTGATGGCGCCCTCGTGGTGGTCGACGGCCGCGAGGTCCGTCGCCAGCAACATGACCATCTCGGGGATCTGCAGATCGTCGGTGGCGTGCTCGCCGATTCGCTCGATCCGGCGCACCGCGTCGTATCCGAGGAAGCCGACCATTCCGCCGGTCAGCGGCGGCAGGTCGGGCAGCCGCTCGCTGCGGAGCAGTTCCAGCGTCTGGCCGAGGGCCGCGATCGGATCGCCGCCGGACGGTGCGCCCGCGGGAACGTTGCCGTACCACGCGGCCTCGCCGTCGACGACGGTGAGCGCAGCGGGACTGCCCGCGCCGATGAACGACCACCGCGACCACGATCGGCCGTTCTCCGCCGACTCGAGCAGGAAGGTCCCCGGCCGGTTCGCCGCCAGCTTGGTGTACGCCGACAGCGGAGTTTCCGCGTCAGCCAACACCTTGCGCGTCACCGGGACCACCCGGTGTTCGGCGGCGAGAGCGTGGAACTGCTCGCGCGTGGTGGTCGAGTCGGACCCGCCGTCGGCCGGGGTGGCGGCGGACTCGGGTGCGGGAATCGTGGTGGGCTCGCCGTGCATGCCGACCATCATCCCAGGCGCACTCGTCGTGTCTGCGTGCGCGGGTAGCCTCGGCTGTCATGAAGCCAGGTCAGCTCGCACCGGAATTCACCCTGCCCGATCAGGACGGCATCGCGCGATCTCTGTCGAGCCTTCTCGAGGACGGCCCTCTGGTGCTGTTCTTCTACCCTGCGGCGTCGACGCCGGTGTGCACCGCCGAGGCCTGCCATTTCCGTGACCTCGGAGTCGAGTTCTCCGCAGTGGGCGCGTCCCGCGCCGGGATCAGCACCGACGCGGTGGAGAAGCAGGCGTCGTTCGCGCAGGAGCAGTCGTTCGACTACCCACTGCTGTCGGACGCCGACGGAGCCGTCGCGGAGAAGTTCGGTGTCCGCCGCGGACTGCTCGGCAAGCTCGCCCCGGTCAAGCGGTCGACGTTCGTCATCGACACCGACCGCACCGTGCTCGAGGTCATCTCGAGCGAGTTCCGCGCCAACACGCACGGCGACCAGGCGCTGGCCTTCCTCCGGACGCGTCAGTCCACCTGAATCGACCGTTTGGCCAGCCCCATCCAGAAGCCGTCGATGACCTGCCGGGGGATCTGCTCGGGATCACTCGCGGCGCCCAGCGTGACGAACAGCGGCGCGAAGTGCTCGATCGTCGGGTGGGCGTACGGCATGCCCGGCGCGAGCGAGCGGAAGTCGATGAGCGAATCGACGTCGCCCGCGGCGAGACGCTCGTCCGCCCAGGCGTCGAACTCCGACGACCAGCCGGGTGCCTTCGCGTCGGGTGACGGGTCGCGCAGGAACGGCAGCCCGTGGGTGGTGAATCCGGAACCGACGATCAGGACATCCTGCTCGCGCAGGGGACGCAGCCGCTCCCCGAGGTGCAGCAGTCGTTGCGGGTCGAGCGTGGGCAGCGAGATCTGCAGGACCGGGATGTCGGCGTCGGGGTACATGACCGTCAACGGAACGTAGGCGCCGTGGTCGAGGCCGCGGTGCGGCTGGTGCGACACGGCCTCGTCGTCGGGCATCAGGGCCACGACCTGCGCCGCGAGTTCGGGGGCGCCGGGCGCCTCGTACGTGGTCCGGTAGAAGCGTTCGGGGAAGCCACCGAAGTCGTAGACGAGGGGGGTGCCGGTGGTGGTGGACCCGATCGTGAGCGGCGCCGATTCCCAGTGCGCCGACACCATGAGGATGGCCTTCGGCCGCGGCAGGTCGCCTGCCCACTTCGCCAGCTGCGACACCCACAGTTCGCTGTCCACCAGCGGAGGCGCACCATGACTGAGGAACAGTGCGGGCATGGTGGCGGTCATCGCGACTCCTTCGGATCGAGATCCAACATCGAGGCTCAATGTTGAACCTTCAAGTTACTATAGGAGTCAACGCGTGGGCCCGGCAACTATTCCCCACGCACGGTCCGGCCCACGACGTGCTAACTATGTTGAACACGTTGCACGCGTGGATCGACGTACGGATGGAGGACACCACTGATGAGTGGTAACGACGAGGGCACGCCGGCAGAGCCCGGCACCCGATGGCTCGACGCCGAGCAGCAGGAGGCCTGGCTCACCCTCATCGCCCTGGTCACCCGGCTCCCCGCCGCACTGGACACCCAGCTCCAACGCGACTCGGCACTCACCCACTTCGAGTACTTCGTCCTCGCCTCGCTCTCCGGCGAGGCGAACCGGCGCCTGCAGCTGTCCCTGCTCGCCCAGCGCGCCAACGCGTCCCTGTCCCGGCTGTCCCACGTCATCACCAAGATGGAAAAAGCCGGCTGGGTACGCCGCGAGAGCATCCGCGGCAGCCGCGGCTCCGACGCCGTCCTCACAGACGAGGGCATGGCCAAGGTCGTCGAGGCCGCGCCCCCGCACGTCGAATCCGTCCGATCCCTGATCTTCGACGGACTGTCCGCCGACCAGGTCCGTCAGCTGTCCGAACTGTCCGGCGCCATGCTCACCCAACTCGACAAGAGCATCGCATCGGGAACCGGCAGAGCCTGACAGCACTCACCCCAACGGCGCCCCGGCAACGCACCCCAACGGCGCCCCGGCAGCTCACCCCAGCGGCGTCCCGCCGACACCCCAGCTGTCGCGCGGGACCTCGGTGATCGTCACCCACACCTTCGCGGGATCCTTGCCCGTCGCGTCGGCGTAGGCCTTGGTGACCGCCTCGATCGTGGCGCGCTTCTGCTCCGCGGTGAGTCCCGGCGTCTGACTGATCTGAATCAATGGCATAGGACGAACTGTGCCACAAAATCATTCGGCGGCTCATCGACCGTCGCTCACGTTCGCTTGCGCGACCTGAGATCGACAACTCCGCTCGGTGCTTCGACCTCCCGGTGCAACCGTTGATCCCCGAGCGCCAGGCGCTGCACGCTGGCTACAGCAGCCTCGAGGTCAGTCCGCTCTCCTTTCGGACCCGAGCGCAGTCACAGGGAGATTTGGTCGACCGGCCACTGCAGCGACCGCGAGTTCGACCTCCCCGCACCGCCGCGGAATCTCGGAGATCAACTGGTCGATGATCCGGATGACCTTCGCCGGGCCATGACCGTCTCATCACTCTTCGAGAGACGAGCGCTGATCGTAGATCAGTCCTTCGCTGCGCGGACGTCGTTCCCCTGCTCGGCAAACGCCTTGAAGTCCTGCATGTGCTGTTGCGACTGCTTGCGGAAGGCACCGGGCATCAGGAGCCCCACCAGCCGCATCAACACGCCGCTGAACCGGTATTCGCTCTCGCTCACCCAGAGCGTCATCTCCGGACCGACTTCGGTCAGCCGGTCGCGCACGGCGCTCCACATGCCCTCGCCGACGATCTCGCGGTCGAAGTGAACGACGCTCCCTTTCGGGATCCCGCGCAGGTCTGCCGGTTCCCGACGCCTGATGGTCTCGGTGCACTCGATCTTCTGCTTCCCCATCTGCATCACGACCCGCGATCGGGTACCGACCTGCCCGTGCACCCCACTCAGCGGCTCGTGCAGCACCAGACCCCGCAGCCACTTCGGCAGGTGTGCCGAGTCGGCGAGCAGCTGTACCACTGTCTCCCGCGGCAGGGCGATCTCGATCGAGACGGTGTACTTCATGCGGAGCGCTCCTGGGTCCCGAGTAAAGAGGCCTACGCT
Organism: Rhodococcus sp. A14; assembly: GCF_011603105.1. Lineage (NCBI taxonomy): Bacteria > Bacillati > Actinomycetota > Actinomycetes > Mycobacteriales > Nocardiaceae > Rhodococcus > Rhodococcus sp. A14. The sequence goes on from NZ_JAAOQS010000023.1 coordinate 16,877, forward strand.
AGCAGCCTCGCTTCATATTTAGAGGTCACGGCATGCTCAACGATCCCCGATCCGCGTGGTCACGGCGGGTGTCGCCCTGTCAGCGGAGGGCGAGGGCGCGCTGCGGCCGGCGTCGCACACGTCGACGTGTAGCTCGCCCGAGCGGTTGTCCACCACGAAGTGCGGGCCCAGGGGCGGCACGGTTTCTCACCGCCGTGCCGTACGCCGGTTCCTGGGATCGGAAGCGCGGGCGGCGGCTCGTGGCGTTCGACGCGGGCCGGCCGAAGCCGTGGGGGCCTACGCGAGAGTGACTGTCACCTGCCGGAAACCGGGTGGGGCGCCTCACCCTCCGCGAGACGCGGCGCCCCGTCTCGGGGAAGCGGTGGACGGACTCCGGGGCACGGCCCCACCGTAAGCGGGTGGGCGGATGTGCATACGCTCGGTAGTTGGCGCGCACGGTGGTGTTCGATCCGACTGAGCGGGAACAGTGTGATGAACAGCGGCAACGGTTTGACTGGACGCTCCTGCAACCAACGAAGTTCGTCGAACAGACAGTCCGGGCCATCACCCGCAGGCCTCGCGAGCTGGACCCAGTGAGCAATCGTTCCTGCCGAGGCTGACCACAGTGGTCATTGACCGGTCATACACAAGCATGAACGGCATGCGGGCCCTCTGCCCGAGGGCATGGCGGGCACTCTGCCCGAACGCCGAGGCGCCTTACTCGGCGGCGAGGAGCACGTCGGTGTCGAAGCAGGTGTGGGTGCCCGTGTGGCACGCCGCCCCCTCCTGATCGACGACGAGCAGCACCGAGTCGCCGTCGCAGTCGAGCCGCACCTCGTGGACGTACTGCGTGTGACCGGACGTCTCGCCCTTCACCCAATACTGCTGACGGGACCGGGAGTAGTACGTGCCCTTGCGGGTGTCGAGCGTGCGAGCGAGGGCCTCGTCGTCCATCCACGCCACCATCAGGACGTCGCCCGTCGACCGTTCCTGCGCGACGGCACTGAACAGTCCTGCCTCGTTGCGCTTGAGCCGGGACGCGATGGCGGGGTCGAGACTCATCGGACGGTGATCCCTTCTTCACGCATGGACTTCTTCACGTCGCCGATCGTCATGTCGCCGAAGTGGAAGACACTGGCCGCCAGGACGGCGTCCGCGCCGGCGCCGACCGCGGGTGCGAAGTGCTCGACGGCGCCCGCTCCCCCGCTGGCGATCACCGGCACATGCACGGCGGCGCGCACCGCCCGGATCATCGGCAGATCGAAACCGGCCTTCGTGCCGTCGGCGTCCATCGAGTTGAGCAGGATCTCCCCGACGCCCAGTTCGGCGCCGCGGACCGCCCACTCCACCGCGTCGATACCGGTCCCGCGCTTGCCGCCGTGCGTCGTGACCTCCCACCCCGACGGGGTGTCCGGCTGCCCCTGCGGCACGGTCCGCGCATCGACCGACAGCACGATGCACTGCGAGCCGAAGCGTTCGCTGAGTTCGCGGAGCAACTCGGGCCGGGCGATCGCCGCCGTGTTGACGCTGACCTTGTCGGCGCCGGCGCGCAGCAGCCGGTCGACGTCCTCGACGGTGCGGACACCGCCGCCGACCGTGAGCGGAATGAAGACCTGCTCCGCCGTCCGGCTCACCACGTCGAGCATGGTGCCCCGGTCCGCGGTGGACGCGGTGACGTCGAGGAACGTGAGCTCGTCGGCTCCCTGAGCGTCGTACGCGGCAGCCAACTCGACGGGGTCACCCGCGTCCCGCAGGTTCTCGAAGTTGACGCCCTTGACGACGCGTCCGGCATCGACGTCCAGACACGGGATCACTCGAACCGCCAGAGTCATTGCGTACGCCCTCCTGAAGGCTCGGAACGAGGATCACCCAGTGATCCGAGGATATCGAGAATTTCGCCGTGCACTCCGGGCGCTCCGGCGAGCACCGAGTCGGACGTGACCGTCCAGGGCTTGCCGCCCAGATCCGTCACCACACCACCCGCGGCGCGCACCAACGCGACACCGGCGGCGTTGTCCCACGCATTGTGGCCGAACACCACCGCGCCGCCGAGTATTCCGGCCGCGGTGAACGCGAGGTCGACACCGGTGGATCCGTGGATCCGGATCCGCGACGACACCCGGCTGAGCTGCGCGAGGACCTGCAGCCGGTACGCGCCGGGGATGCGCCCGCGACTGTCGATGTTCAGTGCGCCCAAGCCCACGATCGACGACGCGAGCGACGTACGCCCGAGCGCAGGCAGGGGCGTGCCACCTTCGAGCAGCGGACCGTCCGCGACGGCCGCATACCGCCGCCCGACGAGCGGCAGCCACGTGAGACCGAGAACGGGAACCCCGTCGTCGAGCAGCGCGAGCAGCGTGCCCGCCGTGGGCAGACCGGCCGAATAGTTGAACGTGCCGTCGATGGGGTCGAGCACCCACACGGGTCCGCTGCCCAGGTCGGGGCCGCCGAACTCCTCGCCGTGGACATCGATGCCGGTCCGGTCGCGCAGTTCACCGGTCAGCCGCTTCTCGAGTTCGAGGTCGACGGCGGTCGCGAAGTCGTCGGGACCCTTGTGGACGGCGCTGGGCGCACCCACGCCCGAGACGAACCGTTCGTGCACGCCGTCGAGCAGCTCACTGGCGACGGCGAGGAGCTCCCGGGGATCACGGGACAGGGTCATGGCGGGAACTCAGCCCGAGACCGCGGCGAGCGCCTCGGGGAGGGTGAACCGCCCCGCGTACAGCGCCTTGCCGACGATGGATCCCTCGACCCCCTGATCGACGAGTCCGGCGATCGCCCGGAGGTCGTCGATGGTGGACACGCCGCCCGAGGCCACGACGGGAGCGTCGGTGGCAGCGCAGACCTGCGCGAGGAGTTCGAGATTGGGGCCGGTGAGGGTGCCGTCCTTGCTGACGTCGGTGACGACGTACCGGGAGCAGCCGTCCTTGTCGAGGCGGGCGAGGGTCTCCCACAGGTTTCCGCCCTCGGTGACCCAGCCGCGGCCGCGGAGCTGGTATTCACCGTCGACGAGACGCACGTCGAGACCGACGGCGATCTTCTCGCCGTACTTGGCGATGGCGCGGGCACACCACTCGGGGTTCTCGATGGCGGCGGTACCGAGGTTGACGCGTCCGCAGCCCGTGGCCAGTGCGGCCTCGAGCGACGCGTCGTCGCGGATCCCACCGGACAGTTCCACCTGGACGTCGAGCTCGCCCACCACGTCGGCGAGGAGTTCACGGTTGGAGCCGCGGCCGAACGCGGCGTCGAGGTCGACGATATGGACCCACTCGGCACCGTCGTTCTGCCACGCGAGGGCGGCATCACGAGGCGAGCCGTATCCGGTCTCGCTTCCTGCCTCCCCCTGGACGAGGCGAACAGCTTCACCGTTGACGACATCTACAGCAGGCAAAAGGACCAGGCTCACGTGCGACAACCCTAGTCGCTCAGCGGTCGGAACCCGGCTCCGGGTCCTCGGGATCGGGACCGTAGGCGTTGCGGGTCATGCGTTTCGACACGTAGCCCATGGCCGCGATCGCGCCTGCGACACCGAGCAGTCCGACGATCAGTCCGAGGACGGGGCCCGGTTTCACGACCAGAATGATCGCGGTGGCGAGGACCAGCACCGCGGTGGCGGCGCCCATCGCGTACACCGCGAGCCTGCCGATCGACAGGTCGCCGCGCCCGTCCCCGGGTTCGGTCACAGACTGCGAACCCAGTTCCGGAGCAGCTCGGCACCCGCGTCGCCGGACTTCTCGGGGTGGAACTGGGTGGCGGACAGCGCGCCGTTCTCGACGGCGGCGAGGAACTTGCCGCCGTGGTCGGCCCACGTCAGGGCCGGGGGCGCCAGCCGCTCCGGCGTCGGCATGTCCCAGGACTGGGCCGCGTACGAGTGGACGAAGTAGAACCGGGTGTCGGGATCGATGCCGGCGAACAGCGTGCTGTTCTCCGGCGCCTCGACCGTGTTCCATCCCATGTGCGGCAGCACGTCGGCCTGGAGCCGTTCGACGGTGCCGGGCCATTCGCCGCAGCCTTCCGCCTCGACGCCGAACTCGACTCCGCGTTCGAAGAGGATCTGCATGCCGACGCAGATCCCGAGGACCGGCCGTCCGCCTGCCAGACGCTGACCGATGATCCGCTCCCCGCGGACCGCGCGCAGTCCCTCCATGCACGCGGCGAAGGCACCGACGCCGGGAACGACCAGACCGTCGGCCGCGAGTGCGACCTTGTGATCGGATGTGACCTCGACGCGCGCGCCGGTCCGGGCCAGAGCGCGGGTGGCCGAATGCAGGTTGCCGGAGCCGTAGTCGAGGACGGCAATCGTGGAGACGGTCATGACACAACCTTATCCGGCGGCCGCACGACGCCCGAGGGCGCGGCCGACGACCATCCCGGCGGCCGGGACCACCGCGACGGCCGTCGCCGCGACCGCGAACACCCAGGAGTACCCGGCCGCCGACGCAACGGCTCCGAGTGCGAGGGAACCGAAACCGGTTCCGGCGTCGAACCCGATGTTCCAGCCGGCGCTCGCCGAGCCGAAACGAGCCGGTCCCGCGGCGGTGAAGATCATGACGAGGGATTCGTTCTGCACCGCCCCGAATCCGAATCCGAAGGCCAGGGCCGCGCACACCAGCAGCGGCACCGGCGCACTCGTCGCCGCCGCGACGGCGAACAGCACCAGGCCGAGGCACACGAACGTCAGGGCGGGAACCAGGGCGCGGCCCACCCCCAGCCGGTCGGAGAACGATCCCGCGGCGTATCGCCCGATCAGCGTCGCACCGCTCGAGACAGCGAGGATCACCCCGGCGAGCGAGGCTCGCTCCGAGATCGCGATGGGCAGCAGGCTGGACAGACCGCCGAATGCGGCCGCAGAGATCGCGATCGCGAGCCACGGCGTGAGCAGGACGGCGAGCGGGATGCGGCCCTGCGACGTGCGATCCGCGGGAGCGTGGATGGCGGGGAGGCGCGTGATCGCGACCACCGCGAGAGCGGGAATGAGAGCGCCGATCACGAAGACGGGGGTCGCGGACCAGTGCTGCATGATCGCGAGCCCCGCGGGCAGCCCGACCATCTGCGCGGCGGCCACCGCGATTCCCTGCGCACCCGTGGCGCGGCCGAGCATCTCGCGGGGAACGAGTTCGGCGACCAGCGCACTGCTGGCGACGGTGAGCATGCCGAAGCCCGATCCCCGGACGGCCGAGACGGCCAGCACCGGGATCGCCTCGGTGGACAGCAGGAGGAGCAGCGACGGCGGCCCGAGCAGCATGCAGCCGGCGGCGAGCACCCAGCGATGCCCCCACCTGCGCAGGAGCCGGGGCACACCGAGTTGCGTGACGACGGTCGCGGCCATGAACACGGCCGTGACGCTGCCGGCGAGCGTGTCCGAGCCACCGGACAGCGAGACGATCAGCGGAACGACGGGCAGCAGCACCGCCCAGCCGCCGAACGCCGCGGCGCCCATCACCATCGCGGCGGGCATGCCGCGGGTGCGGAGCAGGCCGCGGCGCGACTCCACTGCGACGGGCACTACATCAACCTGAGAACGCCCGCCACGGCTGCCAGCACCGCCAGTGCCAGCAGCACGCCCGAGGCCAGTTTGTTGAACTTCCACATGGAGTACGCGCCGCCCGCCGCGATCCCCGCGGCGATGAACAGGACGTAGACGAGGACGACACTCACGAATGCGCCCGGATCACAGGCTGCCCTTGGTGGACGGCACACCCGTGACGCGGGGATCCGGTTCGACCGCCTCGCGCAGTGCGCGGGCGACGGCCTTGAACTCGGCCTCGGTGACGTGGTGCTGATCGCGTCCGTAGAGCACCCGCACGTGGAGGGCGATCCGCGCGTTGAGCGCGATCGACTCGAACACGTGCCGGTTGATCACCGTCGCATACGGCACGCCCGGGTAGCCGCCGATGACGGCGTGCAGCAGGTGTTCCGGTTCGCCGGTGTGGACGCAGTACGGACGACCGGACACGTCGACCGATGCGTGGGCGAGCGTCTCGTCCATGGGGATGAACGCGTCACCGAACCGGCGGATGCCCTTCTTGTCGCCGAGCGCCTGACCGAGCGCCTGGCCGAGCACGATCGACGTGTCCTCCACCGTGTGGTGCGCCTCGATCTCGATGTCGCCCTTCGCGTGGACGGTGAGGTCGAAACTCGCGTGGGAGCCGAGCGCGGTCAGCATGTGATCGAAGAACGGGACCCCGGTGGAGACGTCGACGATGCCGGTGCCGTCGAGGTTCAGTTCGACGGTGATGCTGGATTCCTTGGTGGTGCGTTCCACGCGGGCGATGCGGTCGGTCATCCTCGGTCTCCTGAGCTGGTGAGTTCGGTGGCCGCGATGTCGTCGCTCGCCACGATGAAGGCGTCGTTCTCGGAGGCCAGCCCGACGGTGGCGCGCAGGTATCCGGGGATGCCGACGTCCCGGATGAGCACTCCGCGGTCGAGATAGGCCTGCCAGGCGCGGGCACTGTCGGTGAACTCACCGAACAGGATGAAGTTCGCGTCGCTGGGGATGACGCGGAACCCCGTGTCCTCCAATGCCTTCGACACCCGCACCCGCTCCGTTGCGAGAGCGTGCACGCTGGCGAGCGTCTCGTTCGCGTGCCGCAGCGCCGCGCGGGCAGCGGCCTGCGTGACCACCGACAGGTGGTACGGCAGCCGGACCAGGAGCAGCGCCTCGATGAATGCCGGTGCGGCCGCGAGGTATCCGAGTCGGCCGCCGGCGAACGCGAATGCCTTGCTCATCGTCCGCGACACGACGAGCTTCGACGGGTACTCGTCGATCAACGTCAGGGCGCTGGGGGCGTCGGAGAATTCGGCGTACGCCTCGTCGACGATCACGACGCCCGGTGCGGCGTCGAGGACCCGGCGCAGTTCCGCGATGCCGACGCTGTGCCCGGTCGGGTTGTTGGGACTGGTCACGAACACGACGTCGGGCCTGCGCTCGGCGATCGCCGCGGTCGCGGCGTCCACGTCGAGCGCGAAGTCCGCGCGCCGGAAGATCGGCAGCCACTCGGTTTCGGTGCCGTCCGCGATGATCGGGTGCATCGAATACGACGGCACGAAGCCCATCGCGCTGCGACCGGGACCGCCGAACGCCTGCAGCAGCTGCTGCAGGATCTCGTTGGACCCGTTGGCCGCCCACACGTTGTCGACCGTCACCGGCACCCCCGTCTGGCGGACGAGGTACGCGGCGAGGTCGGTGCGCAGAGCCACCGCATCACGGTCCGGGTAGCGGTGCAGTTCCCGCGCTGCCTCCCGCACGGACTCCGCGACGTCGTCGACGAGGGCCTTCGTGGGCGGGTGCGGATTCTCGTTGGTGTTCAGCTGAACCGGGACGGTCAGCTGCGGCGCCCCGTATGCCGACTTGCCACGCAGATTCTCCCGGATCGGCAGGGCGTCCACCCCGATCGACGAACCCGGCACGTTCGCCGCGGTCACCGCAGCGCCTCGAACCGCAGCCGCACGGCCTCACCGTGTGCGGGCAGGTCCTCGGCGTTCGCGAGGGTGATGACGTGGCCGGAGGCCTCCTTCAGCGCGGATTCGGAGTAGTCGACGACGTGGATGCCGCGCAGGAACGTCTGCACACTCAGGCCCGAGGAGTGCCGGGCGCAGCCCGCGGTGGGCAGGACGTGGTTGGACCCGGCGCAGTAGTCGCCGAGGCTGACCGGCGCCCACGGGCCGACGAACACCGCACCCGCACTGGTCACCTTCGCGGCGACGGCGGTGGCGTTCTCGGTCTGGATCTCGAGGTGCTCGGCGGCGTACGCGTTGACCACCCGCAGTCCGGCCTCGACGTCGGAGACCAGGACGGTGCCCGACTGCGTGCCGGACAGCGCGGCGGTGACGCGCTCCTTGTGCTTGGTGATCTCGAGCTGCGCGGCCAGCGCCGTGTCGACGGCGTCGGCGAGTTCGACGCTGGAGGTGACGAGCACGCTCGCGGCCATCACGTCGTGCTCGGCCTGGCTGATCATGTCCGCCGCGACGTGCACCGGGTCGGCCGTGTGGTCGGCGAGGATCGCGATCTCGGTGGGGCCCGCCTCGGCGTCGATGCCGACGAGGCCACGGCAGAGGCGCTTGGCGGCAGTGACGTAGATGTTGCCGGGGCCGGTGATGAGGTCGACGGGGGCGAGTTCGGCGCCGTTCGTGTCGGTGCCGCCGTAGGTGAGCAGGGCGACGGCCTGTCCGCCGCCGACGGCCCACACCTCGTCGACGCCCAGAAGGGCGGCCGCGGCGAGGATGGTCGGGTGCGGCAGACCACCGAACTCCGACTGCGGCGGCGACGCCACCACGAGGGACCGGACACCGGCGGCCTGCGCCGGGACCACGTTCATCACGACGCTGGACGGGTAGACGGCGTTGCCGCCGGGGACGTACAACCCGACACGGTCGACGGGCACCCACCGTTCGGTGACGGTGCCACCCGGGACGACCTCGGTGGTGGTGTCGGTGCGACGCTGGTCGGCGTGGACCTTGCGGGTGCGTTCGATCGCGACCTCGAGGGCGGCGCGGACGGCCGGATCGAGTTCGCCGAGCGCGCGGTCCAACTCGGACTGCGGCACCCGCACCTGCGCGGGACGGACGCCGTCGAACTTCTCGCTGAACTCGAGCGCCGCGTCGGCGCCGCGCTCCCGGACCGCCTCGACGACGGGGCGAACCTGATGCAGGACCGCGTCCACATCCACTCCACCTCGAGGAAGTGCGGCGCGAAGTTCGGCCGTGGAAGGGGTACGACCACGAAGGTCGGTGCGGGCGAGCATGAGAGGTCCTCTCTGCGACTGTCGGGACACGGTGTCTCGGACGAGCGGACTGTTCTGCGAAGAACAGGGCTCGACACCGATTATCCAGGATAGGCGCACCCCGTTTTCACCGGTCGGCGGCCGACCGGGTTTCCGTCGACACCGGTGCCGGCTCGTCCCACACCGGGGCGGGCTGGATCAGTGAGTGGATGAACCGCATCTTCTCCAGCACCGCGGCCGGTAGCACGAACGGATACAGGTCGTGGTGGCCCATCGACCTGTTCATCTGGTTCAGCGCCCACGACAGCGGCAGCCACCAGTCGATGATCTGGTCGAACCCCACGTCACCGCTGAGTTCGCTGCCCGTCGTCGCTCCGGCGGGCGCCATCGCGAAGGCTGCCGCGGTGTCCAGGGCGTCACGAATGTGTAGGTAGTGCGCGAAGGTCTCCGCCCAGTCCTCGGCGGGGTGCATCGTGGCGTAGGACGACACGTAGAGCCGGCCCCAGCCCTTCGGCGCGCCCTCGCTGTAGTGACGTTTCAGCGCGGCCTGGTAGTCCTGGTCCGGATCCCCGAACAGGTCCTCGAATCGGGTGCGCTCGGCGTCGCCCCGGATCAGCATCAACTGGTAGTAGTGCCCGATCTCGTGCCGGAAATGGCCGACGAGCGTGCGATAGGGCTCGTCCATCTCGACGCGCAGCTGTTCCCGGTGCACGTCGTCGCCCTCGGCCAGGTCGAGGGTGATCACCCCGCCGGCGTGCCCGGTCACCACCCGGGTCCGTGCGCTCGACAGCAGGTCGAAGGCCAGCCCGGTGTCCGGGTCCTCGAACTTGGGGACGATCGGGAGACCGAGTTCGTCGAGTTCGAGAACGACCCGCCTCTTGTTGGTCTCGGCGGTCGCGAACGCGGCCATGCCCGCGTCGTCACCGTCCGCGGGACGCGTCCGCGTCAGCCGGCACGACGTGCACAGGCTCTGGACGTCGTCTTTCCGGACGAGCCAGTTGCACTTCGCCGGGCCGGCATTCGCGCACCGCACCCAGGTCTCGCCGTCCACCACCGCGCGGTCCGCGCCGTCCACCACCGCGCGGTCCGCGCCATCCGCCACCGCCCGGTCCGCGCCGTCGAGGACGACGATGGACCGGCTCGGCAGGTGGAATCCCAGAGCGCTGTCGCATTTCAGGCAGAGACTGTTCTCGAACGACAGTCGTTGGCCGCATTTACGACACATGAAGCTGCGCACTGGTGGTCCCTCGGCTCGTCCCGCCCGCGTCCGAGAACGCAGGCGGGTGCCACGCTGGTGTGCGCGTCTCCTCGGAGGGTACCGCCGAGCCGTGGCGGGGAACCGGACGGCCTAGAGGCGGGTGGAGTGCAGGAACCTCCTCGCCAGGTTCTCCTCGGTGGACGCGCCGGGGGTCCACTCGGTGATCCACGGACCGGTGCCTTCGCTGGGGTCGACCACTCCCCGCTCCAGCCACGCATAACGTCCCTCGAGGATCGAGTGCGCAACCTGCTTGTCCACGTCGTCGGTGTTGTGCCACAGACCGTCGAACAGCTTCTCGACCCGCAGCGCCGCCTGCCGGCAGAACACGTCGGCGAGTTCGTAGGCGGCCGCGCCCTCGGCTTCGTTCTCCTCGCGTTGCATCTCCGCCTTGACGCACGTGGCGGACATCGCGAACAGTTCGGCGCCGATGTCGACGACCCGGCCGAGGAAGCCCTGCTGCTTCTCCAGCGCCGCCTGCCACCGGGCCATCCCGTAGAACGTGGAGCGGGCCAGCTTGCGGGAGTGCCGTTCGACGAACCGCAGGTGCTTGGCCAGGACACCGAATTCGCTGTAGGACGTCGGCACCTGCCCCTTGCCTGCCACGAGTTGCGGCAGCCACTTCGCGTAGAACCCACTCGCCTTGGCGGCCGCGCGGGCCTTCGCACCCGTGTCGGCGTGCGGGTCCGCGAGATCGCCCGCGGCCGTGAGGTGCGCGTCCACGGCCTCGCGCGCGACCAGTAGCCGCATGATCTCGCTCGAACCCTCGAAGATCCGGTTGATGCGCAGGTCGCGGTCCAGCTGTTCCACCGGCACCGCGCGTTCACCGCGGGCGGCCAGCGACGCCGCCGTCTCGTATCCGCGACCGCCGCGGACCTGGATCAGCTCGTCGGAGATGACGCAGGCCATCTCGGACGACCACAGCTTGGCGAGCGCCGCCTCGATCCGGATGTCGTTGCGACCCTCGTCGTTCATCTGCGCCGACAGGTCCACCACGGCCTCGAGGGCATAGGTGGTCGCGGCCATGAACGACAGTTTGTTGGCGACGGCCGTGTGCTCGGCGATGGGCTTGCCCCACTGGACCCGTACCCCGGACCATTCGCGGGCGATCTTCAGCGACCACTTCCCGGCCCCGGCGCACATCGCCGGAATCGCCAGCCTGCCCGCGTTGAGGGTGGTGAGCGCGATCTTGAGTCCGTCACCTTCCCGGCCGATCAGGTTCTCGCGGGGAACGCGGACCTTGTACATCCGGGTGACGCCGTTCTCGATCCCCCGCAGTCCCATGAACGCGTTGCGTCGTTCGACGGTGATGCCCGGGGTGTCGGCCTCGACCACGAACGCGGAGATGCCGCCGCGGTGACCTTCGCTCTTGGGTACCCGCGCCATGACGACGAGCAGTTCGGCGACGACGCCGTTGGTCGTCCACAGCTTCACGCCGTCGAGTTCGTAGGCGGCACCGCCCTCGATCGGGGTCGCGGAGGACGCCAGGCGCGCGGGGTCGGAACCGACGTCCGGTTCGGTGAGGAGGAACGCGGAGATAGCTCCGCGTGCGCAGCGCGGCAGGAACTCGCGCTTCTGCTCGGGGGTGCCTGCCAGCTTGAGTGGTTCGGGGACGCCGATCGACTGGTGAGCCGACAGCAGCGCTCCCAGGCTCGGATGCACCGACGCGACGAGCATCAACGCCCGGTTGTACGCGACCTGCGAGAGTCCGAGGCCGCCGTACTCCTCCGAGATCTTCAGGCCGAAGCAGCCGAGGTCGGCGAGGCCGCGGACGTATTCGTCGGGAATGCGCGACTGGGATTCGATGACGCTGCCGTCCATCTCCTCGCAGTGGGCGCGGAGGCGGGTGAGGAATTCCTCGGCCTTCGCGGCGTCCTCGGTAGCCGGGCGGGGGAAGGGATGAACCAGATCCAGCCGGAACCGTCCCAGAAACAGTTCTTTCGCGAAGGAGGGTTTGTCCCAGCCGGATTCCCTCGCCTCCTCCGCGACCGCTCGTGCTTCTTCTTCGGTGACCTTCGGAGCTGAGGTGTCGACCATGACGCGCCTCCTACTGGCGGGTAGTCCTACTCATCAGTATCCCCCAATCGGCGCAGTCGGGACAGCGTTTCCGCTACTCTTCGGCCGATGCGGACTCCCTCGCGACTCCTGGGCGCCGGCGCGGTCCTGCTGTGCTTGCTGGCGCCCGCCACCGCGGCGCACGCCGCCCCTCTCCCCGACGACTTCCTGTGGGGCGTGGCAACGTCCGGGTTCCAATCGGAGGGTTCCTCACCGGACAGCAACTGGCGGCGGTATTCCGACTCGGGGCGGACCCACGACGCGATCGGCAACTCGGTCGACTTCCGTCACCGGTACACCGAGGACATCGCCCGCGCCGCGGACCTGGGTGTCGACGTCTTCCGGTTCGGCGTCGAATGGGCCCGCGTGCAGCCCGCCCCGGGCGTGTGGGACGAGACCGAACTGCGGTACTACGACGACGTCGTCCGCGAGATCACCAGCCGCGGGATGACCCCGATGATCACGCTCGACCACTGGGTGTATCCGGGGTGGGTCGCCGATCAGGGTGGGTGGACGAACCCGGACACCGTCGACGACTGGCTCGCGAACGCGCAGAGGGTGATCGAGCGCTATTCCGGTCTCGGCGCGCTCTGGATCACGATCAACGAACCGACCGTGTACGTGCAGAAGGAGCTGACGTTCGGCGGTGTCGGCCCCGACCGGGTCCCGCAGATGCTCGACCGGCTCGTGGAGGTCCACCGCCGCGCCTACGACCTGATCCACGAGAACGACCCGGGCGCCCGGGTGAGCAGCAACCTCGCGTACGTCCCGGCCGCCATGGACGCGCTCGACGCCACCTTCGTCGACCGGGTCCGCGACAAGCTCGACTTCCTCGGCGTCGACTACTACTACGGCCTCTCCCCCGACAACGTCACCGCGGCCAATGCGGTCACCGACGCCTTCTACGACATCAGCCCCCAACCGGACGGCATCTACCACGCCCTGATGCGGTACACCCGCAAATTCCCGGGACTACCGCTGTACGTCGTGGAGAACGGCATGCCCACCGACGACGGAAAACCGCGCCCGGACGGCTACACCCGGTCCGATCATCTCCGCGATCACGTCTACTGGCTGGAGCGGGCGCGGGCGGACGGCGCCCCGGTGATCGGATACAACTACTGGTCGATCACCGACAACTACGAGTGGGGCACGTACCGTCCCCGGTTCGGTCTGTTCACCGTCGACGCGCTGACCGACCCCTCCCTCACCCGGCGACCGACCGAAGCGGTGACCACCTACCGGGACCTCGTCGCGAACGGTCTCCCGCCCGGCTACGGACCCGAACGCCCTGCCGCACTCTGTTCCCTCGTGGATCCGCCCCTCAGCTGTATCGATCCCCCGTAGAACGAGTACCGCCCGGGGCGCGACGTACCATCACCTGGTGTCGTGGCAGATGTGGTGTGCAGTGCTCGGGGCCTCGTGCGTGATCAGTCTGTCCCCGGGGGCCGGCGCGATCGCGTCGATGGCCACGGGGATGCGGTTCGGGCTCCGACGCGGCTACTGGAACATCGCGGGTCTGCAGCTGGGGTTGCTGCTGCAGATCGCGGTGGTCGCCGCCGGACTCGGGGCGCTGCTCGCGAACTCGACCCTCGCGTTCACGGTGATCAAGTGGTTCGGCGTCGCCTACCTGGTGTATCTCGGCATCCGCCAGTGGCGGGCGAATGCGACCGATGTGTCCGGCGTCGACGGCGAGGTCGCCGAGACCAGCGGGCCCGCGATGACCCTGCGCGGGTTCCTGGTCAATGCCAGCAACCCGAAGGCCGTCGTCTTCATGCTCGCGGTGCTCCCGCAATTCATCACCCCGTCGGCGCCCCTGCTCCCCCAGTACCTGATCATCGCCGCCACCATGATCGCGGTCGACGTCGTCGTCATGACCGGATACACCGGGCTGGCGTCGAAGGTCCTGCGGCTGATGCGGTCACCACGCCAGCAGCGCGCCACCAACCGGACGTTCTCCGGATTGTTCTTCGTCGCGGCCACATTCCTGGCGACAGTCCGCCGCGCCGTCTGACCCGTGAGTACTTCTCAACCGCGGGCGGTTGAGAAGTACTCACGGGTGGGTTCACATGTCGAGGCCGAGATCCAGCACGGTGACGGAATGGGTGAGCGCGCCGACCGCGAGGTAGTCGACTCCGGTCCCGGCGTACTCGGCCGCGACGTCCAGCGTGAGTCCGCCCGACGACTCCAGCTTGGTGCCGGGGGCGTTCGCGTCGCGGCGTTGCACCGCGATCTGCGTCTGCCACAGCGGGAAGTTGTCGAGCAGCACCAGTTCGACGTTCTCGGCCAGCACCTCGTCGAGCTGCTCGAGGCTGTCGACTTCCACCTCGCACTCGATGTCCGGTGCCGCCGCGCGCACCGCCCGCAGCGCCGCCACCACCGAACCGGCGGCCGCGACGTGGTTGTCCTTGATCAGTGCCGCGTCGCCGAGGCCCATGCGGTGATTGACGCCGCCGCCCACCCGCACGGCGTACTTCTGCAAGCCGCGCAGTCCCGGCAGCGTCTTGCGACTGTCCCGGATCTTCGCCCCGGTGCCCTCGACCGCGTCCACCCAGGCGGACGTCGCGGTGGCGATGCCGGACAGGTGGCACACCAGGTTGAGCATCGTCCGCTCCGCGGTGAGCAGCCCCTGCGTGGGCGCGGTGACCGTCAGCACGGCCTGGCCCGGCACGACGCGGGCGCCGTCGGCGACCCGGTCGAGAATCTGGTAGCGGCCCGCCCCGATCACCTCGTCGAGCACCAGCAGTCCCACGTCGAGGCCGGCGACGGTGCCGTGCGCACGGGAGACCACGGACGCCTTCGCCACCGCGTCCGCCGGGACCGTGGACGACGACGTCACGTCCGGTCCGTACCGCAGGTCCTCGTCCAGGGCGAGACGCACGAGCGCACGCACCTCGGCCGCGTCCAGACCGTCGGGAAGGACATGGTCGGACATCACAGCACTCCTGTCAGTTGGGGTTCGAGAAGCTCGAGTTCGCCGTCACGGAGGCGTACATGCGTGCTGCGGCGCCACTCGTCGGACGTCTGCGGGTAGTCGCTGCGGGTGTGGCAACCACGACTTTCGGTCCGCGCGGCGGCCGCGAGTACCAGCGCGGACGCCGTCAGGGTCAACGCGGCGTCTTCGAGCGCGGTCTCCCCCTCGGGCACCGTGCGCGGCGCGCCGGCGAGGGCGGCGGCCACCGCCTCGAGGCCGGCACCGTCCCGGACGACGGAGGCGTTGCCGGTCATCAACTGCTGCACCAGCTCCCGCGGTGCGGACGGCAGGGCACGCTGCTCGGGGGCGGTTGCCTCGACGCGGAGGCCGGCGCGGTCGACGGCCGCGCCGCCGACCCGCTCGCCGACCACCAGGCCCTCGAGGAGACTGTTGGAGGCCAGCCGGTTCGCTCCGTGCAGCCCCGTGCGGGCCACCTCTCCCGCTGCGTAGAGACCGGGGACTGCGGTGCGTCCGTCGACGTCGGTGACCACTCCGCCGCACGAGTAGTGCGCGGCGGGCGCGACCGGGATCAGCTGTTCGCGCGGGTCGATCCCGGCTTCCAGGCACGACGCCGTCACGGTCGGGAACCGCTGCGCGAACCCGGACAGGTGACGCGCGTCGAGGTAGACGTGGTCGTGACCCAGGTCCCGGAGCCTCGACGCGATCGCCCGCGACACGACGTCGCGGGGGGCGAGGTCGCCGCGCGGATGCACACCCGCGGTCACCGAATCGCCGTTGGCGTCTACGAGGATCGCGCCCTCGCCGCGGACGGCCTCGCTGATCAGCGGACGCCGTCCGAGACCGCCGGGAGTGAACAGGACGGTCGGGTGGAACTGCACGAACTCGAGATCGGCGACGGCTGCGCCCGCGTCGAGCGCGAGAGAGATGCCGTCCGCGGTCGCTCCGGGCGGGTTGGTACTGCAGGCGTACAGCTGCCCGAGTCCGCCGGTCGCCAGGAGGACGGCCGGTGTGTGGACGACGCCGAGTCCGCGCGGCGAATCCACGAGCACGCCGGTGACGCCGCGCGCATCGGTGAGCACCCGTACGGCGCAACTGTCGAACAGGACCGGAAGGCCGGCGGCACCCAGAGCGCGCTGCACCTCCGCGCCCGTGGCGTCCCCGCCGGCGTGAATGATCCGCCGGGTGCTGTGGCCGCCCTCGCGGGTGCGCGAGACGGCGCCGTCGCGGCCGCGGTCGAACACCGCGCCCAGATCGGTCAACGCGGCCACGGCATCACGGCCGCCCGCCACGATCGACCGCACGGCGTCCTCGTCGCACAGGCCCACCCCGGCCTCGCACGTGTCGGCGACGTGCGAGGCCACCGAATCGGTGAGGGCGTCACCCACCACCGCGATACCACCCTGCGCGTACTGCGTCGCGGTGTCCGTCACCCCGCCCTTGCTGACGGTGAGCACGGTCAGTCCGCGCAGCGAGGCGGTGCGTGCGGCCGTCAGTCCGGCCACACCACCGCCCACCACCACGAGGTCGGCGTGCTCTTCCCAGGAAATCCCCCGGGCCGGGCTGCTCACTCGCCGCCGCCCGGGTTTCCGATCTCGATCATGCGCTGCACCGACTTGCGGGCACGCTCTGCGGTCTCGAGATCGACGTGAACCTCGTCCTTGCCCTCGAGCAGGCAGCGGAGCAGGGCCGCGGGAGTGATCATCTTCATGTACGGGCAGGACGCGCGGTCGTTGACGGCCTGGAAGTCGACCTCCGGCGCAGCCTTGCGCAGCTGGTGCAGCATCCCGACCTCGGTGGCCACGAGAACCTGCTTCGCCCCGGTCGCGCGGGCGGCGTCGAGCATGCCGCCCGTCGAGAGGATCTTCACCTTGTCCTCGGGCACGAACCCTTCGCCGGCCAGGTAGAGAGCCGAGGTGGCGCAACCGCATTCGGGGTGCACGAACAGTTCGGCACCGGGGTGCGCCTTGGCCTGCGCGGTGAGTTCGTCGCCGTTGATGCCGGCGTGGACGTGGCACTCACCCGCCCAGATCTGCATGTTCTTCCGGCCGGTGACGCGCTTGACGTGTGCGCCGAGGAACTGGTCGGGAAGGAACAGGACCTCACGGTCGGGGTCGATCGACGCGACCACGTCGACGGCGTTGGACGACGTGCAGCAGATGTCCGTCAGACCCTTCACCTCGGCGGTGGTGTTGACGTACGACACGACGACGGCGTCGGGGAATTCCGCCTTCCACTCCCGCAGCTGATCGGCGTTGATCGAGTCGGCGAGCGAGCAGCCCGCGCGCTCGTCCGGGATCAGGACGGTCTTGGCGGGGCTGAGGATCTTCGCGGTCTCGGCCATGAAGTGCACGCCGCAGAACACGATGGTGTCCTCGGGGGCTTCGGCGGCGATGCGCGAGAGTGCCAGGGAGTCGCCTACGTGGTCGGCCACGTCCTGGATGGCGGGCAACTGGTAGTTGTGCGCAAGGAGGGTCGCTCCCCGCTCACGTGCCAGCCGTTTGATCTCGGCAGCCCACTCTTCGCTCGCCTCGACGCCCGCGTAACCGCCGGGACCGTCCTGAATCTGCGGGTTGGTACCCGCCCACAACGTCGTGGTCGTCATGGCTTGCTCCTTCACCGTGAACTCGGGCGGGCTGGCCCGAATTTCCGCAATCGAGGTTTTCGACTTAGGATCGAAAACATGCCCAATAGTAACACCACGCATGAAGTGCTTACCGCGGTGTTCCAGGTTCGCCACTTCCCCGACCACATCACCGCAGGTCAAGGCGGTGATGCGCGTCACGCGGCGGGCACCGGTGAGCTCGCCGTGCTGCTGTGGCAACGGGCCCTCGATCCCCAGGCGGGCGCCTGGTCCCTACCCGGCGGACTGCTCCACGAGAACGAGGACCTCACCACGTCCGCGCGACGCCAGCTGGCCGAGAAGGTGGACGTGCAGGAGGTCTCCCACCTCGAGCAGCTGTCGGTGTTCAGCGATCCGCATCGAGTGCCGGGCCCGCGCACCATCGCGTCGACCTTCCTCGGGCTCGTGCCCCTCCCCGCCGACCCGCAGCTGCCGCCGGACACCGCGTGGCACCCGGTGTCCGCGCTCCCCGAGATGGCGTTCGACCACGGCACCGTCGTCCGGCACGCCCGGACCCGCCTCGCGGCCAAGCTCTCCTACACCAACATCGCGTTCGGTTTGGCCCCCGACGAGTTCTCCATGTCGACGCTGCGTGAGATCTACTGCGCCGCACTCGGGTACCAGGTGGATGCGACCAATCTCCAGCGCGTCCTCGGACGACGTGGGGTGCTGACTCCTACCGGGAACACGGCACCGTCGGGCCGCACCGGTGGGCGCCCGGCCGCGCTCTACCGGTTCACCGACTCCACGCTGCGGGTGACGGACGAGTTCGCGGCGCTTCGACCGCCGAGCTGACCCCGCGCGTCAGGCCGCCTCCACACGTCAGGGCGTCGGACTCACGCCTGGGCGAGACCCCGCCAGAACGTGTCCGATGCGGCGGTGACGACTTCGTCCACCGGCGCGCCGTCGAGCATTCCGCCGGCGGCCAGGGTCGCGATCCCGTGGAACGTCGCGAACGCGATGAGGGCGATGCGCGACGCGTCCCCGGGTCCGATGTCGCCCGCGGCCTGGGCCTCGGTGACGATACGGACCGTCAGGTCCATCGAGGCGTGGCCGGCCTCCACGACCTGGGAGGCGGCTCCGGGCGCGTGCTTGTTGCCGTACATCAGGGCCAGCAACTCGCGATGCTCGAGCGCGAAGCTCACGTAGGCGCCGGCGAGCGCGGCGAAGCGGGCCCGGGCGTGGGGTTCCGCCTCCTCGACCGCGCGTTCGAGAGCGGCGGTGAGGCGCAGGAAACCGGACTCCGCGAGTGCGTCGAGCAGCGCCTGACGGTCCCGGAAGTGCTTGCTGGGTGCGGCGTGACTGACCCCGGCCTCACGAGCGAGCTGCCGGAGGGAGAGTCCGTCGACACCGTCCTTCTCGAGCGTGCTCTCGGCGCGCGCGAGCAGCACCCGACGAAGACTCCCGTGGTGGTAGGGCTGTTCGGCGACGGACATGCCGCCAGCCTAGCAAAATGTTGTCATTGCCTACATAGATGACACTGACTACATTCGAGGCACCCCACCGCTAGGAGCAGACATGTCCTTCGACATATCCGGAACCACCGTCCTCATCACCGGCGCGAGCGCGGGCCTCGGCGTCGAATTCGCCCGCCGGTTCGCCGAGCGGGGAGCAGATCTCGTCCTCGTCGCCCGCCGCGCCGACCGCCTCGAACAACTCGCCACCGAACTCCGCGCCGCGCACCACGTGTCGGTCACCGTGCTCCCGTTCGACCTCGCGACACAAGGTGCCGGCGAGCGGTTGCGCAGCGAACTCACCGCCCGCGACATCCGCGTCGACTCACTGATCAACAACGCGGGATTCGGAACGCACGGAGATTTCGCTTCCGCCGACCTGGAGCGCCTCACCTCCGAGATCCAGCTCAACGTCACCACCCTCGTCGAGCTGTCGCACACGTTCCTGCCCGACCTGCTCCGGGGACGCGGCGCACTCGTGAACGTCGCGAGCACCGCAGCGTTCCAGCCGACTCCGGGCATGGCCGTCTACGGGGCGACGAAGGCGTTCGTCCTCAATTTCACGGAGGCGTTGTGGGCCGAGGCGCGAGGCACGGGCCTCACCGTGCTCGCCGTCTGCCCGGGCCCCACCCGCACCGAGTTCTTCGACGTCGTCGGCTCCGAGGACGCCGCCGTCGGCCGCATGCAGACCGCGGATCAGGTGGTCACGACAGCGCTGCGTGCCCTGGACCGGCGCAGCACCCCGCCGAGCGTCGTCTCCGGGCTGATGAACTGGGTGTCGTCGGTCAGCACCCGGTTCGCGACCCGCCGCATCGGCGCTCTCGCCAGCGGGCGCCTCCTCGGTGACGTACGGATGCGGACCTCGGTCACGAGGTAACGGACGCGTCGCGCTCCTCCGGCTCGTCGAGTTCGACCGGGGGATCGCTGACACCGAGATCGTCGTACGGGTTGAGCGCGGCGAGCACCAACGTCACCGCGCAGGCGACGAGGGGCTGGAAGATCAGCACCAGCAGGGTTCCGATTCCCGGCGCGACCGCCACGACGGTGCCTGCGGTCGAGGTGTCGGGGTCGGGGAACCGCAGCGCAGCCACGCCGATTCCACCGAGCGCCATCACCCCGGCCCCGACCACACTGCCTGCCAGGACCGCGCCCAGCGCCACCGGGCCGCGACTCGTCCGCGCCGTCCACGCCGCGACCGCGGTGAGGATGCCGACCACCAGGCCCGCGCAGGCGAACATCCCGATCGCGTCGAACCGGTGCAGGCTCTCCCCTGTCAGCGACACCCCACGGTCGGGGGCGACCACCAGCAGGTGCTCGGGCGGTGCGAGGACTCCCCACAACACCCCGGCGAGCGCGCTCGCCACCACCGTCCCGCAGAAGATTCCGGCGGCAGATCGAAGCCTGAAGCGCGGGAGCGTGGTCACCCGTCCGACGCTACCGCCGTCCGCCGTAGATCGAGTCGAACACACCGTGGCGGGAACATTTCGCCCACCAGCCGTCCGGGCTGATCTGCACCACCATCCGGCGGCCGCACGCCTCGCAGAAGCGGGGCGGCTCAAGCCCCAGCTGCGCGGCGGTGGGGACCGCGTCGTCCACACCGGCCACCACGCGGCGGCCGGTGTACGGGTTGTAGCGCTCCTCGGTGCCGTCGACCCGATCCTCGGGGCGGTCGACCCGATCCTCGGGGCGGTCGCCCATGGTCGCCTCTGCCCGGATCGTCACAGGGTGTCGTTCAGGGCCTTGATCGGCATCTGCAGATCGACGAGCAGGTCGAGGTCCTGTTCGGCCGGGCGGCCGAGGGTCGTGAGGTAGTTGCCGACGATGACGGCGTTGATGCCGCCGAGGATGCCCTGCTTGGCTCCGAGGTCCCCGAGCGTGATCTCGCGACCGCCTGCGAAGCGGAGGATGGTGCGGGGCAGCGCGAGGCGGAACGCGGCGACCGACTTGAGGGCCTCGCTCGCGGGCAGGACCTCGAGGTCGCCGAACGGGGTTCCGGGACGCGGGTTGAGGAAGTTCAGCGGCACCTCGTCGGGTTCGAGTTCGGCCAGGTTGGCCGCGAACTCGGCGCGCTGCTCGAGGCTCTCGCCCATGCCGAGGATGCCGCCGCAGCACACCTCCATGCCCGCTTCGCGCACCATGCGGAGGGTGTTCCAGCGCTCGTCCCACGTGTGGGTGGTGACGACGTTCGGGAAGTGGGACTTCGACGTCTCCAGGTTGTGGTTGTAGCGGTGCACACCCATCGCGGCGAGCTGGTCGACCTGCTCCTGGGTGAGCATGCCCAGCGAGCAGGCGATCTGGATGTCGACCTCGTTGCGGATCGCCTCGATGCCGGCAGCGACCTGGGCGAGCAGCCGCTCGTCGGGGCCGCGGACGGCGGCGACGATGCAGAATTCGCTGGCGCCGGACTTGGCGGTCTGCTTCGCGGCCTCCACGAGCGACGGGATGTCGAGCCACGCCGCGCGGACCGGCGACTGGAACAGGCCGGACTGCGAGCAGAAGTGGCAGTCCTCGGGGCAGCCGCCGGTCTTGAGACTGATGATGCCCTCGACCTCGACCTCGGGACCGCACCACTTCATGCGCACGTCGTGCGCGAGGGCGAGCAGTTCCTCGAGCCGGTCGTCGGGAAGTTGCAGAACCTCGAGCACCTGACTCTCGTTCAGCGCGTCACCGCGCTCGAGAACCTGCTCACGCGCGAGGGCGAGGATATCTGTCTGTACCGGGGCCGATGTCACACGTATCTCCTGGAAAACGGGGCCGATCACGTGCTGTGAATCGACTGGACCGAAAAATTGAACACCGTACAAGTTGAACGGTGTTCACGTTAGATCCGTGGTGGAATACTGTCAAAGCCGAAGCGGGCTTTCGACAAGATTGGGAGATCACACAGTGCAGTTGCGACGCGGCGACGTACTCGACGGCGCAATGGCCATCCTCGACGAGTTCGGCCTCGCCGACCTCACGATGCGCAGACTCGCGACGGCCCTCGGCGTGCAGCCGGGTGCGCTGTACTGGCATTTCCCCAACAAGCAGACCCTGCTCGGGGCCCTCGCCGACAAGATCCTCGAAGACGTCGACGCACCGGTCACGGCCCCCGGCTGGGACGCGGAGTTCACCGAACTGGCCCACCGGCTCCGCACCGCACTGCTCGCCCACCGCGACGGCGCCGAACTGGTCTCCGCCACGTATGCGTCCCGCATGACCAACTCCCGGGTCCGGGAAAGCTTCGCCGCAGTCGGTCTGCGATCCGGACTGTCCCGCGAACACGCGGAACTGTCGTCCTACTCGCTGCTATACTACGTCCTCGGCCACACGGTCGACGAGCAGTCGCGGGCGCAGATGGAGTCGGCCGGCGCCCTCACCCGGGCGGCCCTCTCCCCCGACGCCCCGCAGTCCCCGATCGCGGCGTACGACGAGGATCTCCTCGCCGGCGATCCCGCGGTCCGGTTCGACTTCGGCCTGTCGCTGTTCGTCGACGGAATTCGCGCACGACTGAAAGACTCCGCCCACCGCCCCTGAGCGCGCACAATTGAGTCGACGCCGCGTCGGCCACTCGAGGACCGCGCGGCGCCTCCGACGGCCCAGGGACGGACGCGATGACGTCTTCGCTCGGCCGCCGCACCGGAACGGTTCTCGCGGCGGCACTCGCACTGTCGCTCCTCGGCGCGCCCACCCCGGCGGCAGCACAGACTGCGGGCGGCGATCCGGGTGCCGTCGTCGTCGCGACGCCGGTGGCGCCGGACGCGCGGCCTCCGGGCGTCGCCGACGCCACGTACGTCACCTACTGGACGACGGGGCCGATGAACGAACCCGCGCTCAGCACCGGCGCGGTCCTACTGCCCCCCGGTGAGGCGCCGCCCGGCGGGTGGCCCGTCGTGTCCTGGGCCCACGGAACGGTCGGCATCGCCGACAAGTGCGCGCCGACGGTGACGGGAAAACTCGTCGGACCGTACGTCCAGCACTGGCTCGACCAGGGCTACGCCGTCGTCGCAACGGATTACGTCGGCCTCGGCACACCCGGTGTGCACCCGTACCTGGACGGCCCGACGGAGGCGCACAGCGTGATCGACATGGTGCGCGCGGCGCGGACCGTCACGCCGTCCCTGTCGAACCGGTGGGTCGCAATCGGCCAATCGCAGGGCGGTCACGCCGCTCTCGTCGCCGCCTCGATGGCCACCACGTACGCACCCGACCTCGACTTCCGCGGCACCGTCGCCACCGGCGCCCCGTCCAATCTGGAGAACCTCGCACCGCTCGTCGGCCCCGGATTCCCACAGCTCCCCCTGACCGGGAGCACGGTGTTCGTGGCGTACGCGCTCGCCGGATTGCGTGCGTCGCGGCCCGACCTCGATATCGACAGCTACCTCACACCGCTCGGCGTCGACGTCCTGAATCGCGTCGAATCGCTCTGCTACGAAGAGGCGGCCCCGCAACTCGACGGGATCTCGATCGGCCAGTTGATGTCCCGCCCCCTCGACGACCCGGCGGTCCTGGCGGCGCTGCGCATCACGCTGGGAGTTCCCGTGCGGGGCTACGACCGGCCGCTGTTCATCGGACAGGGACTGTTCGACGACGTCGTCCCCATCCCCCTCACCTGGAAACTCACGGCCGACCTCACCGCGAACGGGCAGCAGTTCGTGTTCCGGACGTATCCGACCGGCCATCTGTACACCATGCCCGCGTCCCTGCCCGACACCAGTGCGTTCGTCCGGAGCCTTTTCGGCACGTGAGCCACTGGTAAGACCACTTGACCTCTTACCTATCGCCGCCTTAGTGTCGTGGTCATGATGTTCGAGCCGATCGCGCGGAAATCCGCCTCCACCGAAGTCTTCGACCAGATCACCGCGCGTGTGCTGGGCGGCGACCTCGCCGCCGGCGACGCCCTGCCGAGCGAACGACGTCTGGCCGAAGCCTTCGGGGTGTCCCGGCCCGCGGTCCGGGAGGCGATCCAGAAGCTGGCCCAGGCCGGACTCGTCGAGGTCCGGCAGGGCGACGCCACCTCGGTGCGCGACTTCCGGCAGCACGGCGGGCCCGAACTGCTGTCCCAGCTGCTGGTCCGCGACGGCGTACCCGATTGGGCCGTGGTCCGCAGCGTCCTCGAGGCCCGGCGGATGATCGGCGTGCAGGTCGCGCGGCTCGCCGCCGGCCGGGCGACCGACGAGTCGGGTGCCGCTCTCCGCGTCGCCGTGGATCGTCTCGCCTCGGACAGCGACCCGGTCGCGCAGCAGGTCGGCGCCCTGGCCTTCTGGGAGCGCGTGGTCGACACGGCCGATTCCATCGCATTCCGGCTCATCTTCAACAGCCTCCGCAACGCGTACGAACCGACCATGACGGCGATGGCCGCCGTCATGGTCGCGGAAGTCGGCCGCACCGACCTGTACTCCCAGCTGGCGGAGGCGATCTCCGCCCACGACGAAGTCGCCGCGGCCCAGACCGCCACCACCCTCCTCGACCTCGGCACGGCGGCCGTGACCGCCGTAATCGACGCACTGCACCAACACGATTCGGAGAAGGACACATGACCACGAAACCTCCCGCAGATCGCCGCCAGCGCAGGTCGATCACCCTCCGCGACGCCGCAGACCAGTTCCGCCGCCACCCCTCCCCGTGGATGATCGGCGGCATGCTGGTCGCCGCGGTGGCCGCCCGCCTGATCGTCGGCGACTGGCAGCTGACCGATGCCGTGCTTCCGCTGGTGATGCTGGCCGTGTTCCCGTTCGCCGAATGGGTCATCC
Organism: Rhodococcus sp. A14; assembly: GCF_011603105.1. NCBI lineage: Bacteria > Bacillati > Actinomycetota > Actinomycetes > Mycobacteriales > Nocardiaceae > Rhodococcus > Rhodococcus sp. A14. Next base: position 41,630 of record NZ_JAAOQS010000023.1, read on the forward strand.
ACGTCTGCATCCTGCACTGGAAGCCCCGAAAGGTCCTGGGCCTGACCGTCGATTCACTGCTCGCCCGGAAGCACCGCGAGCACCACGTCGACCCCCGGGACGTACCGCTCGTCTTCATCCCGTGGCAGACACTGATGTGGCTGATCCCGGTTCTCGTAGCCGTCTCACTGCTCGCGTTCCCGCGCACCGGACTCGGACTGACGTTCCTGGCGGTGCTGAGCGTCCTGGGTGTCCTCTACGAATGGACGCACTACCTCATCCACAGCGACTACAAGCCGAACTCCCGCCTGTACCGCGCGATCTGGCGCAACCATCGCCATCACCACTACAAGAACGAGCACTACTGGTTCACCGTCACCACCTCGGGAACCGCCGACCGGATCCTGGGCACCGACCCCGACCCCGAATCGGTCGAGAAGTCGCCCACCGCCCGCAACCTCCACGCCGTGCGCTGACGCGCCCGTGAGTACTTATCAACCGCCCGCGGTTAATAAGTACTCACGGGTGCCGGAGGCGCTAACCGCGGCGAAAGAGCTTGTTGCCCAACCAGACGATGGGGTCGTACCGTCGGTCGACCACCCGCTCCTTCATCGGAATGATGGCGTTGTCGGTGATCTTTATCCCTTCGGGGCACACCTCGGTGCAGCACTTGGTGATGTTACAGAGCCCGAGGCCGAACTCTTCCTGCGCCGCCTCACGACGGTCGGCCGTGTCGAGTGGATGCATCTCCAGTTCGGCGACGCGGATGAAGAAGCGGGGCCCGGAGAACGCCGGCTTGTTGTCGTCGTGATCACGGATGACGTGACAGGTGTTCTGGCAGAGGAAGCACTCGATGCACTTGCGGAATTCCTGCGACCGTTCGACGTCGATCTGCTGCATCCGGTACTCGCCCGGCCCGAGCCCCGGCGGCGGGGTGAACGACGGGATCTCCCGCGCCTTCGCGTAGTTGAACGACACGTCGGTGACGAGATCCCGGATGACCGGGAACGCCCGCAGCGGTGTGACCGTCACCACCTCGTCTTCCGTGAACGTCGACATCCGCGTCATGCACAACAGCCGTGGCTGGCCGTTGATCTCCGCGGAACACGAGCCGCACTTGCCCGCCTTGCAGTTCCATCGCACCGCCAGGTCCGGGGTTTGCGTCGCCTGCAACCGGTGGATGATGTCGAGCACCACCTCACCTTCATTGACGGGAATGGAGTAGTCCTGGAGTGCGCCGCCGTCGGCGTCGCCGCGCCAGACCCGGAACTGCGCGTCGTAACCCATCTCAGGCCTTCCTTCCCGGGTGTTCCGCGAGTTCGGCGTCGGTGTAGTACTTGGCCAGTTCGTCGATGTCGAAGAGCTCCAACAGCTCTGCGCGCATCGGGAGCTGGGGCTCGCGGGTGACGGTGACGTCCGGCACCACCGAATCGGGATGCGCGGACATGTCGCCGACCACGCTGCACACCAGCAGAGTGTTGCGCCACTCGGCCTCCATGCTCGGGTGGTCGTCGCGGGTGTGCCCACCGCGACTTTCCGTGCGCAGCAGAGCCGCCTGCGCGACGCATTCGCTGACCAGCACCATGTTCCGCAGGTCGACGGCGAGGTGCCATCCCGGGTTGAACTGGCGGTGCCCCTCGACCTCCACGCCCCCGATGCGGCCCTTGATCTCCGTGAGTTTCTCCAGGGCACGGACGATCTCGTCTTCCTTCCGGATGATGCCGACGAGGTCGTTCATGGTCTGCTGCAGTTCGGTGTGGAGCGTGTACGGGTTCTCGGTGGTGCCGCCATCCCCGACCGCGGGATCGAACGGCGACAACAACATCCGCGCCGCCGCATCGACGGCGTCCGCGGAGACGACCGGCCGCTCCTGCAGCGACTTCACGTACTCCGCCGCCCCCAGTCCGGCGCGACGCCCGAACACGAGGAGGTCGGACAGCGAGTTGCCGCCGAGCCGGTTGGAGCCGTGCATCCCGCCCGAGCACTCCCCCGCGGCGAACAGACCCGCGACGCTGGAGGACCCGCTGTCGGGGTCGACCTCGATGCCCCCCATCACGTAATGGCAGGTGGGCCCGACCTCCATCTGCTCCTTGGTGATGTCGACGTCCGCGAGTTCCTTGAACTGGTGGTACATCGAGGGCAGCCGCCGGACGATCTCGTCGGCGGGCATGCGCGAGGCGATGTCGAGGTACACGCCGCCGTGCGGGGTCTGCCGCCCGGCCTTGACCTCGGAGTTGATGGCGCGGGCCACCTCGTCGCGGGGCAGCAGATCCGGTGTGCGGCGGTTGTTGTCGGAATCCTTGTACCAGCCGTCGGCCTCTTCCTCGGTCTCCGCGTACTGCCCTTTGAAGACCGGCGGGATGTACGAGAACATGAACCGCTCACCCTCGGAGTTCTTCAGGACCCCGCCGTCGCCGCGGACGCCTTCCGTCACGAGGATGCCCTTGACGCTGGGCGGCCACACCATGCCGGTGGGGTGGAACTGCACGAACTCCATGTTGATGAGGTTGGCGCCTGCGCGCAGGGCGAGGGCGTGACCGTCGCCGGTGTACTCCCACGAGTTCGACGTCACCTTGAACGACTTGCCGATCCCGCCGGTGGCCATCACGACGGCCGGTGCCTCGAACAGAACGAACCGTCCACTCTCGCGCCAGTATCCGAACGCACCCGAGATCCGGTCGCCGTCCTTGGTCAGCTCGGAGATGGTGCACTCGGCGAAGATCTTGATCCGGGCCTCGTAGTCGCCGGTGGCGGCGAAATCTTCCTGTTGCAGCGACACGATCTTCTGCTGCATGGTGCGGATCAGTTCGAGTCCGGTGCGGTCACCGACGTGGGCGAGCCGCGGATACGTGTGACCGCCGAAGTTGCGCTGGCTGATCCGGCCGTCGGGGGTCCGGTCGAACAGGGCGCCGTACGTTTCGAGTTCCCATACCCGGTCGGGAGCCTCGCGGGCGTGCAGTTCGGCCATTCGCCAATTGTTGAGGAACTTGCCGCCCCGCATCGTGTCCTGGAAATGGGTCTGCCACGTGTCCTTCTCGTTGGCGTTTCCCATCGCGGCGGCGCAGCCACCCTCCGCCATGACCGTGTGCGCCTTGCCGAACAGCGACTTGCAGACGACGGCGACGGACAGGCCCTGTTCCCGGGCCTCGATGACCGCTCGCAGTCCGGCGCCGCCGGCACCGATGACCACGACGTCGTACTGGTGCCGTTCGACTTCCGTCATTCCACTCCCTCTTCGGTGAAGTCAGTTGATCAGGCGCAGGTCGGAGATGGTCCCGCTGGCCACGAGCATCACGTAGAAGTCGGTGACGATCAGTGTGGCGAGGGTGGTCCAGGCGAGCTGCATGTGCCGGGTGTTCAGTGTGCTGACCCAGGTCCAGAGCCGGTATCGGATCGGGTGCTTGGAGAAGTGGGTGAGCCTGCCGCCGGTGACATGCCTACAGGAATGGCACGAGACGGTGTACGCCCAGAGCAGGATCACGTTGCAGACCATGATGAGTGTGCCGAGCCCGATTCCGAATCCGCCGTCGGCGCCGTGGAACGCGCGGATCGCGTCGTACGTGTTGATCAGCGAGACGACGAGTGCGACGTAGAAGAAGTAGCGGTGTGCGTTCTGGACGATCAGCGGCAGGCGCGTCTCACCGGTGTAGGTTCGATGGGGCTCCGCGACCGCGCACGCGGGCGGCGAGAACCATACCGACCGGTAATAGGCCTTGCGGTAGTAGTAGCAGGTGAGCCGGAAGCCGAGCAGGAACGGCAGCACCAGGAACCCGAGCGGGATGATCATCGGCAACTCGCCGATGGGTGTCCCGAAGTCGCTCGAACCGGGCACACACGAATCGCTCAGGCACGGCGAGTAGAACGGCGTCAGGTAGTGATAGTCCTCGACGAAGTACGCGGTGCGGACCCACGACCGGACCGATGCGTACACCACGAAGACGGACAGGCCGAGCACCGTCAGCAGCGGGGCGAGCCACCACCGGTCGGTGCGGAGCGTGCGTTCCGCGATCCGGGCACGCGTCGGCGCCCCCACACCGGCACTTTCGGGATTCTTCGGCGGCGCGCTCATCCGCGCTCGTAGTGGAGCCCGCCCAGCCCCTCGTCGTCGACACCGAGCCACATCGACGCGTCGTACGGGGTGTCCGACACCTTGATTCGCTCCACCGGTTCCCGGTGGACGACGTTCGGTGGCGAGGAGTCGAGGTCCCGCGCGTCGATCTCGAGCCGCTCCAGATCGTTGCTCAGTCGCCGCACGGATGCGGCGTCGCCGTACATCGATCGCAACGAACCGACAGCGCGCCGAAGGCGGTCGATGGTGCGATTCAATTCGAGCATTTCGGAGGTCGACATGTGACCCCTCCCAACCCAGCCGGATGTAGCCGTGACACGAATCACACTACCGACATTCGGAGGGGACGGTGCAGCTTTCGGAACCTCGGAAACTCCGTGGCGATGAATTTCGCGGGGCGGCCGAGTCCATATCTGCAGGACCACCGACAACGCACACCCACCGGGAGGACATCATGGCCGACGCCACGATCGGAAGCATCCTGCTCGCCAGCACTCAGCCCGACCGACTACGGGACTGGTACACCGCCGCGTTCTCGCCGAAGGTCGAACGCACCCCCGGCGAGCCGGGCTACGACGTCCTCGACTTCGACGGCTTCTACATCATGCTCGACCGGCGTGACGACGTCGGCGACACGAATCCCGAACCCGGACGCGTACTCCTCAACGTCGAGGTCACCGCCGCCCGCGCCGCAGCAGACCGGATCGACGAACTCGGCGCGACGTGGCTGTCCCCGCTCGAGGATCGTGACGGCAGCTGGTTCGGCACCGCCGTGGACCCCGACGGCAACTACGTCCAGATCATCCAGCTCAGCGCGCAGGCGCGGGCCGAGATGTCCTGACCGACAGCACGGAAAGAGAACAGCCATGTTGAGCAATGCGAGAGCATTCAGCGGATTCGCCGTCGACGATATCGCCGCGGCCAAGTCCTTCTACACCGACGCCCTGGGCCTCGAGGTCACCGAAGAGGAGATGGGCCTGCTGGGCCTGCACCTCCCCCAGGGGCCAGTGGTGCTGATCTATCCCAAACCCGACCACACGCCGGCGACGTTCACCATCCTGAACTTCGCCGTCGACGACGTCGAGAAGGCCGTCGACGCGCTCACCGAGCGCGGGATACGGTTCCTGCGGTACGGCAGTTTCGATCAGGACGACAAGGGAATCATGCGCGGCAACGGTCCCGACATCGCCTGGTTCACCGACCCCGCCGGCAACGTGCTGTCGGTGCTCGCCGAATCCTGACCGCCCCAGCTCAGAGGCCCGCGAGCGTCGCCTTCAGCCAGGTGCCGTCGAACCACGTGGAGGCGGCCGCGCCGAACGACGCGGAGCCGAGGCGTCCGCTGCCCGCGGGCACCGAGCCGACGACGTCGACCCCGGTCACGGCCGGCAGGTCGTCGAGATTGCACCGCTCGGCGAGCCCGGGCTCGTCCGGCCACGACCCGATCACCGTTCCGGCGCAGGCGAGACCGGCCGACGACAGTGCCCGGATCGTGAGCTCGGTGTGGTTGAGCGTGCCGAGCCCGGCCGCGGCGACCACGACAGCCGGTGCGTCGAGGGCGCGCGCGAGATCGACGAGCGTGAAGCCCTCGGCGCCCAATCGCACCAGCAGGCCGCCCGCACCCTCGACGAGCACCAGATCGTGCCGGTCGTCGAGTGCGCGGACCGTCTCGACGACGTCGGCGCACCGCAGCATCGGCTGCCCGCTGCGCCGGGCCGCGGTGTCGGGGGCGAGTGGTTCGGGGTAGCGGGCCAGCTCCACCACCGTCGTCACGCCGGACAGTCGGGTCACCTCGGCCAGATCGCCCGGTTCTCCCGGGGCGACGCCGGTCTGCGCGGGCTTGCACACCGCCACGGACAGGCCGGCCTCGCGTGCAGCCGCCGCAAGCGCCGCCGTGACCACCGTCTTACCGATATCCGTCGACGTGCCGGTGACCACCAGGATGCTCACGCCGACGCTCCCGCCAGGACGTCGGTCAGCACGGCTTCAATCCGCGCCAGTTCGTCCGCGTCGAGCGTCGCGCGCGCCGTGAGCCGCAGACGCGACGTGCCCTCCGGCACCGACGGGGGCCGGAAGCAGCCGACGTGCAGTCCCTGTTCGCGGCAGGCGGCTGCGGCGTCGACGGCGCGTTGCGGGTCGCCGAGGATCACGGAGACGACGGCGGACTCGGGTGCCCCTGCTCCGGTGAACCGCGCGAGATCCCGCGCACGGTCCAGGACGGACTCGGCACGGTGCGGTTCCCGCCGCAGAACGGCGAGTGCCGCCCGCGCCGCGCCGACGGCCGCGGGGGCCAGTCCGGTGTCGAAGATGAACGTGCGCGCGGCGTCGACGAGATGCGCACGCACCTTCTCCGACGCCAGCACCGCACCGCCCTGACTGGCCAGCGACTTCGACAGCGTGGCCGTGACGACGATGTCGGGTTCGCCGGCGAGCCCCACCTCGTGCACGAGTCCGCGGCCCCCTGCGCCGCGGACTCCGACGCCGTGCGCCTCGTCCACGACGAGGAACGCCCCGTGGTCGCGGCACACCCGGTGGAGGTCGACGAGGGGTGCGAGATCACCGTCCGCGCTGAACACCGAATCGGTGACGACCAGCGCCCGCTCCTCCGTCCGGGTGGCCAGTGCGCTGCGGACGAAGTCGAGATCGGCGTGCGGTGCGACGGCCACGCGGGCCCGGGACAGGCGGCACGCGTCGACCAGCGACGCGTGGCTGCCCGCGTCGGAGACGATCAGCGATCCGGCGCCGGACAGTGCGGTGACGGCACCGAGATTCGCGGTGTAACCGGAGGAGAACACCAGCCCGGCCTCGGCGCCGACGAACTCGGCGAGTTCCGTCTCGAGCAGTTCGTGTTCGGTGGTCGATCCCGTGACCAGACGCGAGCCGGTGGCCCCCGCACCCCAGCGGCGCAGCGCGGTCATCGCGCCGTGCAGCACCTCCGGGTGCCGTACGAGTCCGAGGTAGTCGTTGGATGCCAGATCGATGAGCGCGTTGCCCGGCGCGCGTGGACGCAACTCGCGGCGCAGTCCCGCGGCGCGCCGCTGGTCCTCGACGTCGTCGAGCCAGGTGGTGAAGGTGCGGTCGGTACTCACCCCCGGCACGATACGCGACTTGAACGGTGTTCAACCCGGGTGGGCCCGGTTTTCTTCGGGTGGCTAGGGTCGAGACCGTGACCTCCCCGAGCCTGTCCGTCGACGACATCACGTCCCTCGATGCCTCGCTGCTCTGGCATCCGTACGGCGCCTTCCCCGCCTCGACCACCCCGCTCGTGGTGGCCGAGGCGAGCGGGACGCGCCTCACTCTCGCCGACGGACGTGAACTCGTCGACGGCATGAGTTCGTGGTGGGCCGCGGTCCACGGCTACCGGCATCCCGTCCTCGACGCGGCGGCGACGGCGCAGCTCGGGCGGATGAGCCACGTGATGTTCGGCGGGCTCACCCACGAACCGGCCGCGCGACTGGCCCAGCTGCTCGTGGAGATCACCCCGGACGGACTCGACAAGGTGTTCCTCGCCGATTCCGGTTCGGTGTCCGTCGAGGTCGCCGTCAAGATGTGCCTGCAGTACTGGCGCAGTCGCGGCAGGCCGGAGCGACACCGGCTGCTCACCTGGCGCGGCGGGTATCACGGCGACACGTTCGCCCCGATGAGCGTCTGCGACCCGGACGGCGGCATGCACTCCCTGTGGACGGACGTCCTGGCACGGCAGGTCTTCGCCGGACCCCCGCCCCGCGAGTTCGACCCGCGGTACGTCGCAGAGTTCGAGCGTCTGGTGGCCTCCCACTCCGACGAACTGGCGGCCGTCATCGTGGAACCGGTGGTGCAGGGCGCCGGTGGCATGCGCTTCCACGACCCCCGGTACCTGTCGGAGCTGCGGCGGATCTGCGACGAGCACGGGCTCCTGCTGGTGTTCGACGAGATCGCGACCGGTTTCGGCCGCACCGGCGAGCTGTTCGCCGCGGACCACGCCGGCGCCCGACCCGACATCATGTGCGTCGGCAAGGCCCTCACCGGCGGGTACATGACCCTCGCGGCGACGCTCTGTTCCACCGACGTCGCCGAGACGATCAGCGCCGGGGACGCCGGCGGACTGATGCACGGTCCCACGTTCATGGCCAACCCGCTCGCCTGTGCCGTCGCGGTGGCGTCGATCGAACTCCTGCTGTCGCGCGACTGGCGAGGCGAGGTCGAGGCCGTGCGCCGCGAACTCGAATCGGGACTCGCACCGGCCCGGGAACTCCCCGGCGTCCGGGACGTCCGGGTGCTCGGCGCGATCGGCGTGATCGAACTCGCCGAACCCGTCGACATGCGTGCCGCCACCGACGCCGCGGTGGCCGCCGGGGTCTGGTTGCGGCCGTTCCGGAACCTGATCTACGCGATGCCGCCGTACGTGTGCACCAGCGAGGACGTGCGGAAGATCACAACCGGAATGCTTGCTGCCGCACGGAGCTCCACCCCGGGCCGATAGCCCGCTCTCGTCGAGCTGAGAGCGACGCGAACGCGGGCTAGTGTTCTCGGTATGGAAGCAAGCGAGTCGACCGGCACCACGCCCATTCCCGTGTGGCCCGGCAGCGCCTACCCCCTGGGCGCCACCTACGACGGGGCCGGGACGAACTTCTCCTTGTTCTCCGAGGTCGCCGAGGCGGTCGACCTGTGCCTGATCGCGAAGGACGGCACGGAGACGCGCGTACGCCTCGACGAGGTCGACGGCTACGTGTGGCACGCGTACCTGCCGACCGTCGTTCCCGGTCAGCGGTACGGGTACCGGATCCACGGTCCCTGGGATCCCGCGGCCGGGCACCGCTGCGACCCCAGCAAGCTCCTCCTCGACCCCTACGGCAAGGCATTCGACGGCGAGTTCGACGGAGACCGGTCCCTGTTCTCCTACGACATCGACGCGCCCGCCGAGCCCGCCCCGGAGGAATCGGAGGATGCCGTCGAGGCCGTCGACTCGGACGACGACATCGAGGCCGAGGACGCCGCCGAGCTCGCAGCGGAGCCCGAGGACATCTCGACGCCGGGACTGCCCGGACACGACTCGCTCGGCCACACGATGACGACGGTGGTGATCAACCCGTTCTTCGACTGGGCTGCCGACCGCGCACCGAAACACCCGTACCACGACACCGTGATCTACGAGGCCCACGTCAAGGGCATGACGGCGACGCATCCCGGTGTGCCGGAAGAGCTTCGCGGCACGTATGCGGGCCTCGCGCATCCGGTGATCATCGACCACCTCGTCGACCTCGGTGTCACCGCGATCGAACTGATGCCGGTGCACCAGTTCATGCACGATCAGACGCTGCTCGACAAGGGGCTGCGGAACTACTGGGGCTACAACACCTTCGGCTTCCTCGCCCCGCACACCGGGTATTCGTCGGCGGAGAAGCCGGGCGCCGCGGTGTCGGAGTTCAAGGCGATGGTCCGCTCGTTCCACGAGGCGGGCATCGAGGTCATCCTCGACGTCGTCTACAACCACACCGCCGAGGGCAACCACCTCGGTCCGACCATCTCGTTCCGCGGCATCGACAACGCCGCCTACTACCGGCTCGTCGACGGCGACGCCGAGCACTACATGGACTACACGGGCACCGGGAACAGTCTCAACGCCCGGCACCCGCACACGCTGCAACTGATCATGGACTCGCTGCGGTACTGGGTCACCGAGATGCACGTCGACGGATTCCGGTTCGACCTCGCGTCCACGCTCGCCCGTGAACTGCACGACGTCGACCGGCTCTCCGCGTTCTTCGACCTCGTCCAGCAGGATCCGATCGTCAGCCAGGTCAAGCTCATCGCCGAACCGTGGGACATCGGCGAGGGCGGGTACCAGGTGGGCAACTTCCCGGGCCTGTGGACGGAGTGGAACGGCAAGTACCGGGACACGGTCCGCGACTACTGGCGCGGCGAACCCGCGACGCTCGGCGAATTCGCGTCCCGGCTCACCGGCTCGTCCGACCTCTACGAGGCGACCGGGCGCCGCCCCGGCGCGAGCATCAACTTCGTCATCGCCCACGACGGGTTCACCCTGCGCGACCTGGTGTCGTACAACGAGAAGCACAACGAGGCCAACGGCGAGGGCAACAACGACGGCGAGAGCCACAACCGGTCCTGGAACTGCGGCGTCGAGGGACCGACGGACGATCCGGAGATCCTCGATCTGCGCGGGCGGCAGAGCCGCAACATCCTGGCCACCCTGCTGCTGAGCCAGGGGACGCCGATGCTGGCGCACGGCGACGAGATGGGCCGCACCCAGCGGGGCAACAACAACGTGTACTGCCAGGACTCGGAACTGTCGTGGATGGACTGGTCGCTGGCGGACTCCAACGCCGACCTGGTCGAGTTCACCAAACGGGTGATCGCACTGCGCATGAAGAATCCGGTGTTCCGTCGTCGCCGGTTCTTCGAGGGCACACCCATCCGCAGCGGTGACCAGACCCGCGACATCGCGTGGCTCACCCCAGCCGGTGAGGAGATGACCCCAGAGGACTGGGACAGCGGTTTCGGGAAGTCGCTGGCGGTATTCCTCAACGGCGAGGGCATTCCCGAACCCAACCACCGCGGCGAGCGCGTGGTCGGCGACTCGTTCCTGCTGTGTTTCAACGCGCACGACGAAGAGATCGAGTTCTCCACGCCGAACTCCGACTACGCCGACGAATGGGCGGTCGTGCTCGACACCGCCGTCCCGACGGGGGCGAAGGAAGCGGTGATCAAGGCCGGGAATTCGCTGCAGGTCGAGGCCCGGTCGCTGGTCGTGCTGCGCCGGACCGCCTGAGCCGGGGACGACGATGTCGATCACGGCCACGTACCGACTGCAACTGCGCGGGGACTGCTTCACCCTGGCGGACGCCGCCGCCGTCGCCGACTACCTGGACGACCTCGGGATCTCCCACGTCTATCTGTCGCCGATCCTGACGGCCACGACCGGATCGACCCACGGTTACGACGTCACCGACGTGACCCGCGTGTCCCCGGCGCTCGGCGGGCGGGAGGCGCTGGCCGCGCTGGCCCAGGAGTTGCGGGGCCGCGGCATGGGCATCGTCGTCGACCTCGTCCCCAACCATGTGGGTGTCGCGAATCCGCGTGAGAACGCGTGGTGGTGGGACGTCCTCACGCACGGTCGCCGCTCCGAGTTCGCCGACTTCTTCGACATCGACTGGAGCGACGACAACGGCGCGGGCGGGCGACTCGCGCTGCCCGTCCTCGGATCGGACGCCGATCTCGAGTCCCTCACCGTCGACCGCTCGGGACCCGAGCCCCTGCTCGCGTTCTACGAGCACCGGTTCCCGATCGCCCCCGGCACCGACGCGGCCGAACCGGCGTCGGTGCACGACGCGCAGTCCTACCGCCTGGTCCCGTGGGACTCCGGGCTCATCGGGTACCGCCGATTCTTCGCGGTCAGTGAACTGGCCGGTATCCGCCAGGAAGACCCGCGCGTGTTCGAGGCCGCGCACCGCGAACTGCGGAACTGGGTGGCGGACGAGTTGATCGACGGAGTGCGCATCGACCATCCCGACGGGTTGTCCGATCCGGCCGAGTATCTCGACCGGCTGCGCGGGCTGATCGGCGCGGACCGGTGGCTCGTGATCGAGAAGATCCTCGGCCACACCGAACCACTGGACGACCACCTTCCGATCGCGGGCACCACCGGCTACGACGCACTGGCCGAACTCGGCGGCATCTTCGTCGACACGTCAGGAGCTCCCGCGCTCACTGCCCTGTCGGCGTCCCGCACGGGTGACCGGGGTGACGCGACGTGGATTCACGAGCACGAAACCGCGATCAAACGTGACGTCGCCGGAACCATCCTCGACCCCGAGGTCCGGCGCCTCGTCCGTGCGATCCGCGCGGAGACCGGCACCGACTGCGGCGATGCGGACCTGCGTGACGCCGTCACGGACGTCGTCGCGGCCATGCCCGTGTACCGGTCCGACTACAGTCCGCTGGCCGGGCTGGCGAAGCGCGTGATCGGTGACGTCCTGCGGCGTGAACCGCAACGGTCCGACGCGCTGTCCGCCCTCGCCGCCGCCCTGATCGCCGGCGGTGAGGCGGCCACCCGATTCCAGCAGGTGTGCGGTGCGGTGATGGCGAAGTCCGTGGAGGACTGCCTGTTCTACCGCACCGCCCGGCTGGTGTCACTGCAGGAGGTGGGTGGCAATCCGGCGAACGTCGGCGTCTCCCCCGCCGAATTCCACCTGGCCGCAGCCGAGCGAGCCACCCGGTGGCCGCGGGCGATGACGACGCTCTCGACGCACGACACCAAGCGCGGGGAGGACGTCCGGGCCCGGATCGGCATCCTGTCGCAGGTGCCGGACCTGTGGGCCGAATGCGTCGATCAGTGGGAACGCATCGCACCCAGCCCGGATCCCGTCACCGGACTGTTCCTGTGGCAGAACCTGTTCGGGGTGTGGCCGGTCGACGGCCGCGCTGCGGGCGACGTGCCCGACTTCCGCGACCGCGTCCACGCCTACGCGGAGAAAGCGGTCCGTGAGGCCGGAACCCGGACGTCGTGGCACGACGTGAACGAGGACTTCGAGAGCGACCTCCACCGCTGGCTGGACACGGTGATCGACGGCACGGTCGGGAAGGCGCTCGGTTCACTGTGCACCCAGCTGGCCCCGCACGCCTGGTCGGACTCGCTCGGCCAGAAGCTCCTGCAGCTGTGCGGACCGGGGATCCCGGACGTGTACCAGGGAACCGAGCTGTGGGAGGACTCGCTCGTCGACCCGGACAATCGCCGTCCCGTCGACTACGACGTGCGACGGAGCGTGCTCGCGGGACTCGGCACTCCTCCGCTCGATGCGACGGGCGCGGCGAAGATGCACGTCGTCCGCACGGCTCTGCGCCTGCGCCGGGAACGTCCGGACAGCTTCGTCGGCGGGACCTATGCGCCGGTCTTCGCGTCGGGGACCGCGGCGCAGCATCTGATCGGTTTCGCCCGCGGCCCCCAGGGGTCGTCCGCGGACGTCGTGGCGCTGGCCACCCGGCACACCGTCGGCCTGGAGCAACGCGGCTGGGGCGACACCACCGTTTCCCTCCCGGACGGCTCCTGGACCGACCTGCTCACGTCCGCGACGTACACCGGCGGCCGAGTCGACACGTCGACACTGTTCTCCCGCTATCCCGTTGCGCTTCTGGCCCTGTGAGTACTTGTTAACCGCCCGCGGTTAACAAGTACTCACAGGGGTACTGGCTCTTGTATGTCGCGCCGTGTGGTTGCCCGGGCGTACGGAGGGCCGGAGGTCCTCGCGCTCGTCGACGCCGAGGCAGTGAATCCCGCCCCCGGCGAGGTGGTGATCGAGGTTCGCGCCATCGGGGTCAACCCGATCGACTACAAGCTCTACAGCGGCGCGTTCGGCGCCGACCCGGACGCCCTGCCCTTGCGGCTGGGCAGCGAGGCCGCGGGCGTCGTCGCCGAGGTGGGTGACGCCGCGGCGGGACCGGTGGGCCCGATCTCGGTGGGCGACGAGGTGATCGTGTATCCGGTGTCCGAGTCGTACGCGGATCGACTTGTCGTGTCCGGTGATTCGGTGATCCCGAAACCGGCGTCGTTGCCGTGGAACGAGGCTGCCGGACTTCTCGCGGTGGGTGCCACCGCGGTCGACACCCTCGACACGGCGCACGTCGGCGCCGGCGACCTGCTGCTCGTGCACGGAGCGGCCGGTGGCGTGGGGTCGTTCGTCGTGCAGTTGGCGCGTGCCCGCGGCGCCACGATCATCGGCACGGCGCGCCCCGAGCACCACGACTACGTCCGGTCGCTCGGCGCCGCCCCCGTGTCCTACGGCGCCGGTCTGGGCGATCGGGTCCGCGTCCTGGCGCCCGACGGAGTGGACGCCGTCATCCACACCGCGGGCAGTGACGAGTCGATCGACGTCTCCGTGGAACTGGTGCGGGACCGGTCGCGGTTGGTGACGACCGTCCCCGGGCCCTGGCCTGCCGAAGCGGGCTTCCGGATCGTCGGCGCGCGGGGGCCGGACGGGATGGAACCGCGTAAGCGGGCCCGCGTCTTCCTCGTCGACCTCGCGGGCAACGGCGACGTGCGGGTGCGCGTCGCGCGCACGTACGCGCTGTCCGAGGCGGCGCGCGCGCACGCCGATCTTCGGAAGCCGCACGCGGCGGGCAAATTCATCCTGCTGCCGTAGGCGCGCCCCATCAGTGGAGCAGACTCGCCCGGATCGTCGCTTTCACCCAGTTCCGGTACTCGTCGACGTCCCACCCGCACTGCCGGCGCAGCATCGAGTACACCTGCGGCGACACGACCGTGAACAGCACGTCGGCGGCCCGCTGGACGGAGATCTCGGGACGCAGCAGTTCGTGCGCGGCGAGTCCCTCGGCGAGCGTCATCGCATTCTCGGCCGAGGCCCGCGCCCCCTCGTCGGCGAACCGCCGCATGTCGTCGTCCGCTCCCGAGGATTCGATCGACGTCGTCATCAGGGTCCCGGCCCGCTCCAGGACGTCGGTGCTGAATCCCACCATCTGGTCGAGGATCCGTTCGACGGGGTCGCCGTCCCGGGGCACGGGCGTGTGGGCCGCGGCGGTATCACCCTCGATGGCGGCGTGAAGTACCTCGTGGAACAGTTCCGCCTTGCCACCGGGGAACGCGGTGAACACCGTGCGGGTCGACACCCCGGCGGCCTCGGCCACGTTCCGCACCGTCGTGCTGACGTATCCGCGGTCGATGAACAGCCGGGGCCGCGGCGTCCCGGACGAGGAGACGGGTCCGGCGCGCCGATTCCGCTCGCAGCGGCGAACTGTAGGGCCTCTTGGCCGTTTCGGGCATGGGCTCACGATAGACGCATTCGATACATCAATCGTGCAACCAATGTGGCACAGCGATTCGCCGCGCATCGACCAGGCGAAACGCCCGATACCTACGACTTCGGGTGTTCCACCCAGGCATCGGATCCGGGAAACACGAGCGCCTCGTGGCCGTCGTCGTACCGGACGAGATAGGGCGGTGCGCCGTTCTCTCCGTGTACCTCCACGACCTCGGCGGTCGTCTCGTGCACTCCGACCACCCTGCCCTGAACGTGCAACCGGTCTCCCACTGCTACGTGCATGTCTGCTCCTCGCGACGTTCGAGTCCGTACTCCCAGCTTGCTACTTCCGGAACCGGGGCGAAAGGGCCGACTCGCCGCCATCTCTGCCGGCGTGTGCCATCGTGGGGACATGGCTACGTATCGATACCTCGACAAGGACCGTAACGTACTCGAGGAGCAGGACTTCGGCACCGTGCAGGACGCCGAGGAACACCGGTTGTCCGTTCTCGGCGCCGAGATCATCGAGGAGGTCGAGGACTCCGGCACGCCCGAAAGCTGACTGTCCTGCGCGGCCCGCCGCGTCGAGGCATGCTGATCGGGTGCACACATTCGAGGTATGGGCCCCGATTCCGGAATCCGTTTCTGTGGAGGTCGACGGCCGACGCCACGACATGACCCCGTCACCGGACGGATGGTGGCGAGCCGACGTCGACGCGTCGCCGGATTCCCGGTACGCGTTCGTCCTCGACGACAGCGACACCCCGCTTCCCGATCCCCGGTCACCGCGCCAGCCCGACGGAGTCCACAGTCCGTCGCAGCTCCACACGCTCGACGAGAGCCTCTGGACCGACTCGCGGTGGACCGGGCGGCAGCTCGCCGGCTCCGTCGTCTACGAATTGCACGTCGGCACGTTCACCCCGGAGGGCACGTTCGCGGCTGCCGTCGCCAAGCTCGACCATCTCGTCGCCCTCGGCGTCGATTTCGTGGAACTGATGCCCGTCAACGGGTTCAACGGGACCCACAACTGGGGATACGACGGGGTTCTCTGGTACACGGTGCACGAGGGTTACGGCGGACCGGACGGGCTGCAGACCCTCGTCGACGCGTGCCACGCCCGCGGTCTCGGCGTGGTCCTCGACGCCGTGTACAACCACCTCGGACCGTCGGGAAACTACCTGGACCGGTACGGGCCGTACCTGGCGCAGGGCGCCAACACGTGGGGCCGGAGCATCAATCTGGACGGACCGGACAGCGGCGAGGTCCGCCGCTACATCATCGACAACGCGCTGCGGTGGTTCCGCGAGTTCCACATCGACGCGCTGCGCCTCGACGCGGTCCACGCGCTCGTCGACCACACCGCCACCCACCTTCTCGAGGACCTGGCCATCGAGACCCGCAGGCTGTCCGCGCACCTGAGGCGGCCGCTGACGCTCATCGCCGAGAGCGACCTCAACGATCCGCGCCTGATCACGTCGCGGTCGGCAGGCGGCTGCGGCCTCGACGCCCAGTGGGACGACGACGTGCATCACGCCATCCACGCCGCCGTCTCGGGCGAGAGACAGGGCTACTACGGAGATTTCGGTTCGATGGCCTGCCTCGCCGACACCCTGCGCCAGGGGTGGTTCCACGCGGGCACGTTCTCGACGTTCCGCGGTCGCACCCACGGCAGGCCGCTGGACACCCGCCGGACCCCGGCCAGTTCGCTGGTCACGTACACGTGCACGCACGATCAGATCGGCAACCGGGCGGTCGGCGACCGTCCCGGCACGTATCTCGATTCCGGGCAGCTCGCCGTGAAGGCCGCGCTCGTGCTGTGCTCGCCGTTCACGCCGATGCTGTTCATGGGTGAGGAGTGGGGGGCGAGCACCCCGTTCCAGTTCTTCACCTCCCACCCCGAACCGGAACTCGCGCGGGCGACGGCGGAGGGGCGTAAGGCCGAGTTCGCCGAGCACGGCTGGAGCACGGACGATGTTCCCGACCCGCAGGACCCGGAGACGTTCGAGCGGTCGAAGCTCGACTGGGACGAACTGGTCCGCGAACCGCATGCCCGGCTGCTCGACTGCTATCGCTCGTTGCTGCACCTCCGTCGGGACCGCGCCGAGCTGACGGATCCGTGGCTCGAGAACCTGTCCGTCGACTACGACGAGGCGGAGCAGTGGATCGTGGTGCACCGCGGTGCGCTTCGTCTCGCGTGCAACTTGGGCGCCGAACCGGTGAGCGTCCCGGTCGGCGGCTCCCCCGTGCTGTGGTGGGAGCCGCCGACTCAGGACGAGACTGCGTCGGCGACGGTGCTACCGGGTCACTCGTTCGTGGTGCTCGACAGCTCACCCTGACGGTCGCGCAGCATCCGCAGGACGAGGATGGCGGTCGCGAACAGGATCACGGCCGTCGCGCCGGCGGCGACGTGCATGCCGTCGACGAACGCCGACTGCGCGGACTCCAGGAACACCGACCGGGCCGCCTCGGGCAGGTGCTGGGCCTCCGCGACGGCGGCGCCGAGCGTGCCCTGGGCGGGCTCGACCTGTTCCGGCGGCAGCATCGACGTGTCGAGGCCGTTCCGGAAGATCGCCATGACGACGCTGCCGAGCACCGCGACGCCGAGTGCGATGCCGAGTTCGTATGCGGTCTCGGACACCGCGGAGGCGGCGCCGGCCCGTTCGGGCTCGACGGCGCTGACCACGAGGTCGGACGTCAGGGTCAGTGCGATACCGACACCGGCGCCTGCGAGGCCGAAGCCGATCACGAACATCGTCGGGGCGCCGTCCACACCGAGCGTGAGCATCAGTGCCGCACCCACAGCCGCGATCGCGAGACCGCCGCCGAGCACGCGCGAGGTGGCCCACCGGCGCACCATCCAGGCCGCCGCGAGTGCGGTAATCGCGCTCATCAGCATGCCGGGCAACATCAGCACACCGGATTCGAATGCGCTGTTGCCCAGCACCAACTGCAGGTACTGCGAGCCGAAGAACAGCACACCGGCCAGCGCGAAGATGGACAGCAGATTGGTGAGGACGGCGGTCGAGAACGCCGGCTTGGCGAACAGGCCGATGTCGATCATCGGGTCCTTCATCGCCTTCTGCCTGCGTACGAACACCACACCGGACACGACGCCGACGAGTCCGACGACGAGGAGCACCGGGTCGACACCGTGCACCACGGTCTCCTTGACCGCGTACACCAACGGCAGCATCGTCGTCATCGACAGCGCCGCGCTGAGCAGGTCGAAGCGTCCCGGGGCGGGGTCCTTCGACTCGGGGATCACGAGCGGTCCCACGGCGATCAGAACCAGCATCACGGGGATGTTGATCAGGAACACCGAGCCCCACCAGAAGTGCTCGAGAAGCCAGCCGCCGATCAGCGGGCCCGCCGCGGTGCCGCCACCGGCCATCGCACCCCACACGCCGATGGCGAGGGTCCGCTGGCGCGGGTCGACGAAGATCGTGCGGATCAGACCGAGTGTCGCGGGCATCAGCGTCGCACCCGAGATTCCCTGCAGAACGCGGGCCGCGATCAGCATCTCGGGTGTCGGCGACCACGCCGCGATCAGCGAGGCGATGCCGAATCCGGCGGCGCCGAGGAGCAGCAGGCGACGCCGCCCGATCCGGTCGCCGAGCGTGCCCATCGTGATGAGCAGGCCGGCGAGGACGAACGAGTAGACGTCGATGATCCACAGCAGCTGCGTGCTGCTGGGTTCGAGGTCGGCGCTGATGAACGGCAGTGCGAGGTCGAGCACGGTGCCGTCGACGGCGATCAGGAGGACGGCGAAGGCCAGGACGACCAATCCGAGCCAGTCTCGGCGTGATGCGGAGGACTGACCTGGCGCGCCGTAGGCGTCGTTGATCCCGCGATCCGTGGAGACAGACATTTATCTTCCTGCGACTTTCCGATTCGAGAGACTGACACGGTGATGAACCGTCCAGCCGGTACAGTTCCGTTACATTACCGTGAACCGTCCGGACGGTAAAGTTATTTCCCGGGTACAGTCCCTCTTCATGGCTGCCGGTACGCGCGATCGAATACTCGACGCCCTCGAGAAGCTGCTGCTCGACGTGGGGATAGCCCAGGTGACCCTCGAAGCGGTCGCTACGGAGGCCGGGGTGTCCAAAGGCGGACTGCTCTACCACTTCCCCAGCAAGGAAGCGCTGCTCGCCGCCATGGTGCGCCGGCTCGGCGAACGGGCGGACGCCCAGCTCGCCGACGCCGTCTCCGGCGGCACCTCGCTGTCCGAGTGGTATCTGCAGGTTCCCGACGCGAGCACCACCGAGGAACTCGCCCTCTATCGTTCGACCATCGCCGCGCTACGGAGCGTCGACGGTCAGCACGACGAGATCCAGAAAGCCGTCACCGAGGTGATGCGCGGCTGGGACGAAGGTCTCCAGAGCGAGATCGACGACCCCGTGCAGGCCGAGATCGTGCGGCTCGTCGGCGACGGGATCTACCTGTCCGCACTGCTCGGGCTCCCCATGCCCGAGCCCGAGCTGTACAACAAGGTGGTCGCGCGGCTGCTGCAGAAGTAGCGGCTCAGGTGAGGTAGCGGTACGCGGGGCTCCCCGGCTCCAGGCGTTCCACCTGCATCCGGGACTGCTCCATCCGCTCGAGCAGGTCGCCGAGCCCCTCGGCCTTCCCCAGCTCGATACCCACCAGGGCGGCACCGGTCTCCCGGTTGTTGCGCTTCACGTACTCGAACAAGGTGATGTCGTCCTCGGGCCCGAGCACCTCGTCCAGGAAGCGGCGCAGCGCGCCCGGCTCCTGCGGGAAATCGACGAGGAAATAGTGCTTCAGGCCGAGATTCACCAGCGAGCGTTCCAGGATCTCGCCGTACCGCGAGACGTCGTTGTTGCCCCCGGAGATCAGGCACACCACCGTGGAACCCGGCTCGAACGTGATGTTGCCGAGGGCAGCCACCGACAGGGCGCCCGCGGGCTCCGCGATGATGCCCTCGTTCTGATACAGCTCGAGCATCGTGGTGCACAACGCACCTTCGTCGAGGTTGGCCATCACGAAGCTCTCGGGATCGAGCCGGATCGTGGTCGACCGGTCGGACTGGCCCAGCGACGTGTGCGTCGCGACCTCGGCGCCGAGGGCGGACACCACGGCGTAGGGAAGGTCGCCGACCCGCTTCACCGACGCGCCGTCGACGAACGGGTCGATCTCCGTCAACGTCACGGGACCACCGGCCACCAGGGCCGCCGTCATCGACGCCGCCCCCGTCGGCTCCACCCCCACGATGGCCGCATTGGGTGCGTGCGCACGCAGATACGTGGCGATGCCGGCGATGCATCCGCCGCCACCGACCGGGACCAGCACGGAATCGGGGGCCGCACCGAGCTGCGCGAGGATCTCGGCGGCGATGGTGCCCTGTCCGGCCGCGGTACGGGCGTCGTCGAACGGCGCCACCATAGTCGCGCCCGTCCGCCGCACATCGGCCGCGGCCGCAGCGGCAGCGGCGTCGTACGTCTCCCCCGTCAGGATCAGCTCGACGAACTCGCCGCCGTGCGCGCGGATGCGGTCACGCTTCTGCTTGGGGGTGTTCGACGGAACGTAGATGCGGCCCGTGATTTCCATTGTCCGGCAGGCGAAAGCGACGCCCTGCGCATGGTTGCCCGCGCTGGCCGTCACCACTCCGGCCGCACGCTCGCCGGCATCGAGCTGGGCCATGAGGTTGTAGGCGCCGCGCAGCTTGTAGGAGCGGACGACCTGCAGGTCTTCGCGCTTGAGGTAGACGTTCGCGCCGGTCAGCGACGACAGGCGCTCGCTCCGCTGCAGCGGGGTCGCGTCGATCACGTGGGAAATTCGCTCGATGGCAGCGTCGATGTCGCCCACTGTCAGGGGCGAGGTGATGTTCTGGGCTGCGGTATCGGGCGATGTGGACACCCGGATATGTTCCCACTCTCCAGCCATGGGATACCAGTCGGGTTCAGCCGCGCGGATCGAACTGGGACGGTCGCGGCACGTTGCGGACATTCGACTTCGCCATCTTCACGGCCTCGCCGACACCGCCGTTCATCACCATCTTCGACAGCGCCAACGCGAAACCGGTGACCTGCCCGCCCGTGATGGTCGGCGGCAGCGACAACGCCAGCGGGTCGGTGACCAGATCGACGAGCGCCGGTCCGTCGTGATCGAACGCCTGCCGCAGACCCGATTCGATGTCGGCCGGATCCTCGATCCGGCGGGCGAAGATGCCCAGTGCCGACGCCACCGCCGAGTAGTCGACGGGCGCGACGTCCACCCCGAAATCCGGCAGCCCGTCCACCAGCATTTCCAGCTTGACCATGCCCAGAGTGGAATTGTTGAACACCACGATCTTGACCGGGAGCCGGTACATCGCGACCGTCACCAGTTCTCCCAGCAGCATCGACAGCCCGCCGTCGCCCGACACGGAGACCACCTGCCTGCCCGGCGCGCACACCTGGGCGCCGATCGCGTGCGGCAGGGCGTTCGCCATCGATCCGTGCAGGGCCGAGGACAGGAAACGCCGCGACCCGTTCGGCGTCAGGTAGCGCGCCGTCCAGACGTTCGACATTCCCGTGTCGGTGGTGAAGATCGCGTCCTCGGCGGCGAGGTCGTCGAGGATCGACGCCGCATATTCCGGGTGGATCGGGATGCGCTGCTTCGCGGGTTTCGTGTACGCACCGACCACCTTGTTCATCAGCGTCCGGTGCTTCTCGAGCATGTCGTCGAGGAATCGGCGATCGTCCTTCCGCCGGATCAACGGGGCTAGGGCACGCAGCGTGCTCGCCACGTCGCCGTGCACGGCCAGGTCGACGTTCGTTCTCCGGCCGATTCGCTGTGCGGCCCAGTCGATCTGCGCGGTGCGGACTCCGTCGGGCAGGAACTGGTTGTACGGGAAGTCGGTTCCGACGAGCAGCAGGAGGTCGGCGCCGTGCATGCCGTCGTGGGCCGCCCCGTATCCCAGCAGTCCCGTCATACCGACGTCGAAGGGGTTGTCGTACTGAATCCATTCCTTCCCGCGGAGCGTGTGGCCGATCGGCGCACCGATCGCGTCGGCCAGGCTCAGCAGCTCCTCGCGAGCCTCCCGCACGCCCTCGCCGGCGAAGATCGCGACCTTTCCCGCCCCGTTCACGGCGTCGGCGAGCGCCTGCACGTCGGCCTGGTCGGGCACGATCGCCGGTACGCCGGTGTGCGGCACCGACGGCGCCTTCCCCTCGGCGGGGCGGTCCGCGATGTCGCCCGGAAGGGTGATCACCGCGACACCGGACAGCGCGGTCGCGTGCGCGATGGCGGACGCCGTCACGCGCGGCGCCTGGACGGGACTGCCGATCAGCTCCGCGTACCGGGAGCACTCGACGAACAGGCGGTCCGGGTGGGTCTCCTGGAAGAAGCCGAGACCGATCTGCTCGCTCGGGATCTGCGCCGCGATCGCAAGTACGGGCGCCCCCGAGCGGTCCGCGTCGTAGAGACCGTTGATCAGGTGCAGATTTCCCGGACCGCACGAGCCGGCGCACACCGCCAGTTTGCCGGTGACCTGCGCCTCCGCTGCCGCGGCGAACGCGGCGGCCTCCTCGTGACGCACGTGGATCCAGTCGATTCCACCCTTCGCCGCGCCACCCGACCGCCGGACCGCGTCGACGACGGGATTGAGACTGTCGCCCACGATTCCGTAGATCCGCTGGACGCCGGCGTCCTGTAATTGACGTACCAGCTGATCGGCAACGGTTTTCGCTCTCATCGGGCCTCCGGTCGGGGGACGGTCGAACGGCGAAGGACAGCGGCAGTGCGGGCGTCAGGCGGGTTCGAGCACGAACACCGGGATCTCCCGATCGGTATTCTTCTGATACTCGGCGTAGTCCGGGAACGCGGCGACGGCGCGGTCCCACCAAGCGGTCTTCTCCTCGCCCGTCACCTCACGGGCCACCATGTCCTGTGTGGTCGAGCCGTCGCGGAGTTCGACGTGCGGCTCGGCCTTCACGTTGTAGTACCAGACCGGGTTCTTGGGTGCGCCGCCGAGCGAGGCGACGATCGCGTACGTCCCGTCGTGTTCGACACGCATCAACGGCGTCTTGCGGAGTTTGCCGGATTTCGCGCCGCGCGTGGTCAGCAGGACGACGGGCCTGCCGCCCAGCGTCGTGCCCTCGGCTCCATCGGTGGATTCCATCAACTCGGCCTGATCTGCTGCCCACTTGGACGGACTGGGCTCGTATTCACCTGTGAGTGGCATGCGTCCAGTCAACACCTGATCCGCGACAACGCGCCACCGATTCCACCGAACGAGCGCACATGCGAAGAACCGCATCCGTTTGTTCGTTGCGCCGAACTCCGGGTTCCGAGTACCCTGATCCCACGCGGGGGACGTCCACTCCCCCGGTCCCCGTCAGTGAGGTGACCTGCGATGACGACACACGACGCATGGCTGCGCCGCGAGGTTCGCCGCAGCGACCCCGCGCGCACCGTCGATCTCGCCGGCGCCGAGTGGCCCCTCTACAAGCTGGAAGCACTGGCCGTCGCGCTGCTGGTCTTCGTCACGATCCTCGTCGTCACTCAGACGCTGCAGGCGGCCGTACTCACCGCCGCCGCGGTGGCCGTCGTGGTGTGGTGGGCGCGGCGCCTCTTCCCGCCGCGCCCCTAGCCGTCACACGGACAGGCAGCTCGGTCCGAGCAACGCCTTGAGATCACCCATCAACGCCGACGACGGTTCCACCCGGAGCACGTCGTCCACCTTCCACAACGTGATCTCGGTGCCGCCGATCAACCGCACGTGCACGTCCGACGTGCCCGGATGGCGTGTGAGCACCTGACGCAACGCGCCGATCTTGTCCTTGGTGCACTGACGCAGCGGCAGACTGACCGCCAGTGGCTTCGCGACCCCCACTGCCGAGAGATCCGGCACCGCAAGGTCGTTGGCGATGAGTGAGATCCGATCGTCACGGATCGACACGCGCGCCTTGACGAGCACAACGGAGTCCTCCGTGACATCCATCCCGTAGACCGAGTAGGCCTGCGGGAAGAACAGCACCTCGATACCACCGGTCAGATCCTCGAGCTGCGCGGACGCCCAGGTGAGACCGTTCTTGTTGATCCTCCGATTCACCGACGCGAGGATGCCGCCGACGGTGACCTGGGTGCCGTCCTTGATGTCGCCTTCGAGAATGGTCGGGATCGCGGTGTCGGACTGCGCCGACAGCACGTGTTCGACGCCGTTGAGCGGGTGCCCGGACACGTACAGGCCCAGCATTTCCCGTTCCAGCGCCAACCGGTGCTTCGAGTCCCACTCTTCCTCGGGGATCTTCACGTTGAACACCGAGGAGATCGACTCGTCGGCGTCGTCGCCGCCGAAGAGGTCGAACTGTCCGATCGCCTCCGCCTTCTTGGTGCCCATCACCGCGTCGATGGCGTCGGCGTGGACGAGCATGAGTCCCTTGCGCGGATGGCCCAGCGAGTCGAATCCGCCTGCCTTGATCAGCGATTCGGTGACCTTCTTGGAGCAGGCGGCGGCGTCGATCTTGTTGAGGTAGTCGGAGAAGTCGACGAACTTGGACTTCTCCTTGCGCGCCTTGATGATCGAGCCCACGACGTTGGCGCCGACGTTGCGGACGGCGCCCATGCCGAACCGGATGTCCTCACCGACGGAGGCGAAGTTGACCTCGGATTCGTTGACGTCCGGCGGCAGCACGGTGATCCCCATCTTGCGGCAGTCCGCGAGGTAGATGGCGGCCTTGTCCTTGTCGTCACCGACCGAGGTGAGCAGACCGGCCATGTACTCGGCCGGATAGTTGGCCTTGAGGTACCCGGTCCAGAACGACACCAGGCCGTACCCGGCCGCGTGCGACTTGTTGAACGCGTACCCGGCGAACGGGAGGATGGTGTCCCACAGCGCCTTGATGGCGGGCTCGGAGAATTCGTTGGCGAGCATGCCCTCGCGGAAGCCGGCATACGCCTCCTCCAGCACCGAGAGCTTCTTCTTACCCATGGCTCGGCGGAGAATGTCGGCCTGTCCGAGCGAATACCCGGCCACCTTCTGAGCGATCTGCATGATCTGCTCCTGGTAGACGATCAGGCCGTACGTGTCGGCCAGGATCTCCTTCAGGGGCTCCTCGAGCTCCGGGTGGATGGGTTTGACCTCTTGCCGCCCGTTCTTGCGGTCGGCGTAGTCGTTGTGCGCGTTCATGCCCATCGGACCGGGCCGGTACAGAGCGAGCACCGCGACGATGTCTTCGAAGCCGGTGGGCTGCATGCGGCGCAGCAGGTCGCGCATCGCGCTCCCGTCGAGCTGGAACACGCCGAGAGTGTCTCCGCGGGAGAGCAGTTCGTACGTGGCCGGGTCGTCGAGCGCGAGGGTGTCGAGATCGAGGTCGATCCCCCGGTTCGCCTTGATGTTGTCGATGGCGTCACCGATGACGGTGAGGTTCCGCAGTCCGAGGAAGTCCATCTTCAGCAGGCCGATGGCCTCGCACGACGGGTAGTCCCAGCCGGTGATGATGGCACCGTCCTGGGCGCGCTTCCACACGGGAATCGCGTCCATCAGCGGTTCGGACGACATGATCACCGCGCAGGCGTGAACGCCGGCGTTACGGATCAGGCCCTCGAGCCCCTTGGCCGTCTGGTAGATCTTCGCGACGTCCGGGTTGGAGTCGATGAGGGCGCGAACCTCCACCGCTTCCTTGTAGCGCTCGTGGTTCGGGTCGGTGATGCCGGACACCGAGATGTCCTTGGCCATGATCGGCGGCGGCAGCGCCTTCGTGATCTGGTCGGCGATCGCGAAACCGGGCTGGCCGAACTGGACTCGGGCGGAGTCCTTGATGGCCGCCTTCGTCTTGATGGTGCCGAACGTGATGACCTGGGCGACGCGGTCGCTGCCCCACTTGTCCGTCGCGTAGCGCACCATCTCGCCGCGACGGCGATCGTCGAAGTCGATATCGATATCGGGCATGGAGACGCGTTCGGGGTTCAAAAACCGCTCGAACAGCAGGCCGTGCGGGATGGGGTCGATGTTGGTGATGCCCATCGCGTAGGCGACGAGCGAACCGGCCGCCGAGCCTCGGCCGGGGCCGACGCGGATGCCGACCTCCCGCGCGTGGTTGATGAGGTCGCCGACGACGAGGAAGTAGGCGGGGAAACCCATTTCGAGGATGACGCCGATCTCGTAGTCGGCGCGGGCGAGGTACTCCTCGGGCGGTCCGTCGGGGAACCGGCGGTCCAGTCCGCGCATGACCTCCTTGCGCAGCCAGGTGCCCTGCGTCTCGCCCTCGGGGACCGGGAAGATCGGCATCCGGTCGTGGTGCGCCCACACGTCGTCGTACGACTGGACCCGCTCGGCGATCAGCAGTGTGTTGTCGCACGCGCCGGGCACTTGGTCGTCCCACAGCGCGCGCATCTCCGCGGCCGGCTTCAGGTAGTAGCCGTCGCCGTCGAACTTGAACCGGGTGGGGTCGGACAACGTCTTACCGGTCTGGATGCAGAGGAGCGCCTCGTGGTTCTCCGCGGCTTCCTTGGTGACGTAGTGGCAGTCGTTGGTGGCGAGCGGCGGAATCTCGAGCTTCTTGCTGATCTCGAGCAGGCCCTCACGCACTCGTCGCTCGATCGACAGTCCGTGGTCCATCAGCTCGAGGAAGAAATTGTCCTTGCCCCAGATCTCCTGCCACTTGGCGGCGGCCTCGAGCGC
Source organism: Rhodococcus sp. A14 (assembly GCF_011603105.1). Lineage (NCBI taxonomy): Bacteria > Bacillati > Actinomycetota > Actinomycetes > Mycobacteriales > Nocardiaceae > Rhodococcus > Rhodococcus sp. A14. The sequence continues at coordinate 68,052 of NZ_JAAOQS010000023.1, forward strand.
CTCGCGGTCGTGGCCGAGTCGCAGCCGGGTCTGGATCTCACCGGACGGGCAGCCCGTGGTCGCGATGATGCCCTCGTGGTGGGTGGCGATGAGCTCTTCGTCCATCCGCGCCCACTTGCCGAGCTGGCCCTCGATCGACGCGAGCGAGGACAGCTTGAACAGGTTCCGCAGACCGGTCGCGTTCTCCGCGACCATCGTCATGTGGGTGTACGCGCCGCTACCGGAGACGTCGTCGGACTTCTGGCTGCGGTCGCCCCACAGCACGCGCTTGGTGTTGAAGCGGGACTCGGGCGCGATGTACGCCTCGATGCCGATGATCGGCGTGATGCCCTGCTTCTTCGCCACGTTGTAGAACTCGCTGGCGCCGTACATGTTGCCGTGGTCGGTCATGCCGACCGCCGACATCCCCAGTCGCTCGGCCTCTTCGAACAGGGGGCCGACCTTGGCCGCACCGTCGAGCATCGAGTACTCGGTGTGATTGTGCAGATGTACGAACGAGTCAGCCACGTGCGCCTCTCTGAAGGTCTGGGAGCCTCACGAGTGTAGGCCCTCGGACCGACAGCACCGGTCGCCGACGGCGGATGTCGGAGAAGTCGTGACGCGAGTTACTGGACGGGCGCCTGGGACGGTTCGGTATTTCGCCGCTCGCGCCGGACCCGTACCAGCGCATCGGTACTGAAGATCGCGAGTGCCACCCAGATCAGCGCGAAACCGATCCACCGCGACGCGGGCATGTCCTCGTGGAGAACGGCGACGCCCCACGCCATCTGCAGCGCAGGCGTCAGGTACTGCAGCATGCCGAGTGTGCGCAACGGCACCCGTTGCGCGGCCGCGCCGAACAGCAACAGCGGCAGCGCGGTCACCGGTCCCGCGGCCAGCAGCAGCAGGGTGTGACCGATCCCGAACCCGAGGAACGTGCCTGCCCCGGTGAGGGCGAGGAACACGAGGTAACCGATCGCGACGGGCGCGGCCACGATTCCCTCGGCGGTCAGGCTCGTCCGCGGGTCGAGCGGCATCACCTTCTTGCACAGCCCGTACAGGGCGAACGACGCGGCCAGGGTCAGCGCGATGTACGGCGGATGCCCGTAGTCGACGGTGATCACGATCACCGCGGTTGCGGCGAGCGCGAGCGCGACGATCTGGGCGGGGACGAGCCGTTCCCGGAAGATCACGACCCCGAGTAGCACGCTCACCAACGGGTTGATGAAGTAGCCGAGCGCGGTCTCGACCACCCGGTCCGAGGTGACCCCGTAGATGTAGGTGCCCCAGTTCACCGCGATGGCCGTCGACGCGGCCGAGACCAGGAGCCAGGTGCGCACACTCAGCCCGCGCAGCGACCGGAGCCGGCCCGAGACCGCGAGGACGACGAACATGAGCGCGAGCGTCCACACCACCCGGTGCGCGAGGATCTCCACCGACCCGGCCGGGCCGAGCAATCCGAAGAACGCCGGGAACGCGCCCCACAGCACGTAGGCGCCGACTCCGCAGGCGGCGCCCACGGTTTCCGCCTTCCTCGCCTTCACGAACCGCTCCCCGGGACGATGCCGTCGTCGGGGCCGGGCGCGACGATCTCGACCTGCTCCGGCAGCAGCGGGCGCACGGCGAACCGCCCGGCGACGGCGTCGGCTCCGAGTGCCTCGACCGCCCGGACGTCCGGGGCGGACCGCAGCGCGGTGAGGGCTTCGTGATCACCGCGGACGACGACACCGATCACGCACGCGCAGTTCCCGGCGAGTTCCTCCGACGACACCGCCGCGATCTGCGCCTGCCGCTCCGTTTCGCCCGTCATCGCCTGGGCGCGTCCGGCGGCCAGGACGCTCGCCCGTGCGAGCGCCGCATCGCCTGCCGCGACGGACACGGGAACGAGGGGGGTCTGCACCCGGTCCAGGGGCACACGGAAGAGAACCTGCGACACCCGGGTGCCGGACGCGGCGTCCCGGACGACCTCCGTCGTCACCGGACGCGTGAACGAGACCAGCGCCCAGTGCTCGCGGCGCGCGTCCGGCGCGTCGAGCGACCGGTCCGCCCGGGCCAGGTAGTCGGCCACCACTTCCCCGTTGTCCGGGCCCAGCGTGTCCGTCGACACGGGCGCCCGGCGGACAGGGTGCAGTACTCCGAGCACGACCGTCACCGCGATCAGGGCGACGGCGGTGAGCACTGCCGGCACCGCGGTACCGCTCGGGTACGGGCGCCTCACCTCAGCTCGCCCGCAGAACCCCGAGAGCGTCCTCGAGATCCTTCGGGTACTTGGACGTGATCTCGACCCACCGCCCGTCCGCGGGATGCGCGAAACCGAGCGACCGGGCGTGCAGCCACTGCCGCTCCAGCCCGAGACGTTCCGCCAGCCGCGGATCGGCCCCGTATGTGAGGTCGCCGCAGCACGGGTGCCGCAGTGCGGCGAAATGGACGCGGATCTGATGGGTCCGGCCCGTCTCGAGGTGGATGTCCAGCAGGCTCGCCGCCTGGAACGCCTCGACCGTGTCGTAGTGGGTGATGCTGGGCTTGCCGTCCGCGGTGACGGCGAACTTCCAGTCGTTGCTGCGGTGCCTGCCGATCGGCGCGTCGATGGTTCCGCTGCTCGGATCCGGGTGACCCTGCACCAGCGCGTGGTACCGCTTGTCGATGGTCCGCTGCTTGAATGCGCGCTTGAGGAGGGTGTAGGCGCGTTCCGACGTGGCCACCACCATCACCCCGGACGTGCCGACGTCCAGCCGGTGCACAATGCCCTGGCGTTCGTGCGCACCGGACGTCGAGATCCGGAAGCCCGCGGCGGCGAGACCTCCGATCACCGTCGGACCGGTCCAGCCCACGCTGGCGTGGGCGGCCACACCCACCGGTTTGTCGACGGCGACCACGTCGTCGTCGGCGTACAAGATTTCCATGCCCTCGACGGGTTCCGCCTCGATGGTCAGCGGCCGCGGCGGTTCCGGCAGTTCCACCTCGAGCCAGGTGCCTGCGGACAGACGATCGGACTTGCCGACGGGTGCGCCGTCGACGAGCACCGAACCCTCTTCGGTGAGCTGAGCCACCGCGGTGCGCGACAGACCGAGCAGTCGAGCGAGGCCGGCGTCGACCCTCATCGCTTCGAGCCCGTCCGGGACCGGCATCGACCGTGTCTCCCTCACTTCTCTACCCCCTTACGTGTTCCGTCCGGTTCCAGCCCTATCAGTGTGAGCACGACGAGCAGGATCGCACCGCACACGATGCCGGAATCCGCCACGTTGAACACCGGCCACCAGCCGACGGACACGAAATCGACGACGTGACCCTGCATCACTCCCGGCGCCCGGAAGAACCGGTCGACGAGGTTGCCGAGGGCGCCTCCGAGTACCAGCCCCAGACCGAGCGCCCACCACGGCGACCGCAGCGTGCGGCCGATACGGACGACGCCGATCACCACACCCACGGCGACGAGCGTGAGCAGCCACGTCATGCCGGTGGCCATGGAGAACGCCGCACCCGGGTTGCGCACGAGCCGCAGCGAGACGATGTCCCCGATCAGCCAGACCGGCCGGCCGGGCTCGATGTTGGCGACGGCGAGGATCTTCGTCAACAGGTCCGCGGCCAGGACGGCACCGGCGATCACGAACAGCAGCAGCCTGCGCTGATGCTTCACCGGCCGGGGCGCTGCGGTGCCGGACGTGTCACCGTCGTTTCGGTCTTCTGCGTCGGTCTCGTTCTCTGCCGTGGGGTCTTGACTCACCCGTTCATCATCCACTACGGAGGCAAGCCTCCGTTCACGCGCTCCCGCGCGCACTAACCTGGGGGCGTGCCACTGTTCTCGAAAGCTCTGCGACCCGGATTCTGCCTACTCGCCGCAACCCTCTCCCTGGTCGCTCTGACCGCCGGGTGCGGAGGTGACGGCGACTCCTCGGAGTCGAACCCCGCAGGGTCCACGTCCACTCCCGCCGAAGTGACCGTCCCGATCTCCGCCACCACCGTCGAACTGATCCAGCCCGGCGAGGAGCCGCGCGAGGTGATCCAACGCAGACCGCCGGCGGGGGTCACGCAGCAGGTGCAGTTGACCACCGGCGCGCAGGTGTTCCAGCAGATCGACGACCAGCCCGCCCAGGACTTCTCCTCACCCGAGATCACACTCCCCCTCACCGCCGCCGTCGGGCAGGCCACCGACGACACGGATGGCGGCACCACCGTCGACCTCACGCTCGGTGACGTCACCAGCCCCGACGACCGCCTCGGCAGCGCGCTCGAAGCCAGCGCCGGTTCGGGCGCCGGCTTCACGGTCGACCCCACCGGTGCGATCACCGCGCTGCGACTGCGTCCGGACGCCGAAGCCCAGGACATCGCGCGCTCCGCGATCGAGCAGGCGTTCTACCAGGCCGTGTATCGCACGGTCCCGTTTCCGGCGGAGCCCGTCGGAGTGGGCGCCCAGTGGACGATCCGTCAGCAGGTGATGAGCGGCATCGCCCTCGACCAGACCACCGTGGCCACCCTGACCGCCCGGGACGGCAACCGCCTCACCGTCGACTACACGATCGACCAGAAGCCGAAGTCCCCCGTCTGGGAGCTGCCCGGGGAGGCAGGCACGCTGAACGTCGACCAGTACGTGATGCACGGTTCGGGCACCATGACCGTCGACCTCGGCCTGCCGCTGCCCGTCGCCGGGACGGTGACCGTGGGCGGCGACCAGGAGTACAGCGACCCCGACGGCGCCACCCGCCTGCACCAGACCACGTCGAACTCGGTCCGGTGGGGTTCCTGATGCGCCGCGGACCCGTCGCCGCCTCGTGCTCCCTGTTCGCCGTGCTCGCGCTGTCGGCGTGCTCGTCGAACGCGTCCGGCGACGCCGGCGGCACCGCCTCACTTGTGCCGCTCGGACCGGTGGTGACCGCAGCACCGGACGCGGCGGGCACACCGTTCGCCGATCCGGCCGCACTGAAGGCGGCCCTCCTCGACGTCGGCGACCTTCCTGTCGGATTCACCCCCGTGCCCGACCCCGAGGACGATCTGGGGCTGCCTCCGGCGTCGGAGTCGGCGGACTCCGACAAGTCGAGCACGGATCCCGCGGAATGCGGCGCGGTGCTGTCGCCCGTCGCGGATCAGCGTGCGGGCGCGGTGGCGTCGGCGTCCGGCTGGTTCACCGGCCCGGACTTCGCCACCATCGACCAGGACGCGGCGAGCTACGGCACCGGCGCCGACGCATCCCAGGCCTTCGCGGTGGTGCAGGACCGGCTGGCTGGATGCACCGAGTACGCCGGCACGGACGCCGACGGCGTGCAGGTGCAGTACCGGGTCGGCGGCCGCGAGCAGCAGCCCGCCGGTGACGCGTCGGTGGCGTTCCGGCTCGTCACCACCAGCGAGGGCGTCAGTCTGGTCTCGGACGTGGTGGTGGTCGTCGTCGGGAGCACCGTCACCCAACTGGTCGCGACGGGCCAGGACCCGATCGACGCCGGCGTCTTCGGCGACCTGACGAGCACCGCCGTATCGAAGCTCGCGCCCGCACCTGCCGGCTGAACCGACCGGCCACGAACGACCGATGCCGGTGTCCCCGAGGGGACACCGGCATCGGTGCGGGAACGCGGCGATCCGTCAGGACCGCACAGTTCGGCCTGGAATCAGGCAGGGCATGCAGGCGAGGTCAGCTGCGCGAGCGACACGATCTGGCATGCGGTGATCTTCGACAGCTTCCACGTTCCGTTCTCGCCGGGAACGAAGATGGCCGGAACGCCACCCTGCTGGACCTGGCCGTTGACGGTCAGCTGCAGCTGGCCGCTGGCGGTGCCGTCACCATTGTCGATGACCGGGTCGAGAACGGTGACCTCGGCGTTGTTGGCCTTCGCGGCGGCGGCGACCTGGTTGATGAGCTCCGGATCCTGCTCCGAACCCTCGACCATGGCGGACTTGACCTCGAGCGGCGTGGCCGGATCGAGGCCCTGCACCAGAAGCGCGTTGAGATCGGCCGCGGTGGGCACCTCGATGGCTTCCGAGGTCTCGGCAGCTGCGGAAGTCGTCGTCGTGGTCTTGGTCGCCGTGTCGCTCTCGTCGGAGCCACACGCGGACATCGTGAGGGCTGCGGCGATTGCTACTCCGGCAACCGTGATCTTACGAAGCTTCAACTCAATAACCTCTTCATTCTCGGTGTTCGTTCTCGGACGATCTGAGCATCTATCGCTACCCGGGCCAACGTTACCCAAGGGTAAGCATCAGCGCCCGAGGCTACCTTCTCGTGGAGCCGGTCTCCACTCCGTCGTCCGGGCGGTGGGTCCGGTCACTCGAGCGAGCCTTCCACATCGGCCCGTTCGAGTTGCACGTCGTCCTCCTTGAAGGTCCGCGCCTTCCCCGGACCCGTTGTGCGCGTTTCGAATCGGACGGTCACGACACCGTGGCCGGCCCCCTGCACCCAGCCGTGACCGAAGTCCGGGTGCGTCACGTCCAGACCGGGATGCCACCGCGTGTCGATCGCCCGGGCGGGTGCGGGAGTGGGCGCGGAGAGGCCGTCGTCGGGGCCCGCCTCCGTGATCTTCGACTCCTGATAGCCCGGGACGTCCAGGTCCAGTTCGGGGAACAGCGAACCCTGGCGGACCGTCGACAGTCCGGCGAATCCCACCCCGACCAGACGCACCGGCCCGAGTTCGAGCGGATCGATCACCTGCCGCTGCGCCGCCGCGACGAGGATCTGACGGTCGAGGGTCGCGTAGGGCAGCGTGACCGAGCGCGTCACGATGCTCATGTCCGCCTTCTTCAGCTTCAGCACCACCGTCCGCGCGGCCCGGCCGTCCTTCTGCAGGCGCCCGAACGCGGACGCCGCGCTCGACTCGACGGCACCCCGCAACTCGGCCATCGTGACGATGTCGGTGGCGAAAGTCGTCTCCGCACTGACCTGTTTGGACTCGGCGCGTTCGGCGACCGGCCGATTGTCGATGCCCTGCGCCAGCCGGTGCAGGCCCGGTCCGACCGTGGTGCCCAGAATGGACGCCACCTCCGATTCCGGGGTCCGCGCGAAACCGCCGATGGTCTCGATGCCGAGCCGCTTGAGCTTCTCCTCCGCGACCGGGCCGATGCCCCACAGTTTCCGCACCGGAAGCTCGTCCAGCACGGCATGCTGCTCGTCCGGCGGGATCACCGTGATCCCGTCGGGTTTGGCCAGACCGGACGCGATCTTGGCCACCTGCTTGCCCGACCCGGCGCCGATGGACGCGACCAGTCCCGTCTCCTCGAGCACGAGGGCGCGCAGTCCCTCGCAATAGCGTTGCACCGTGGCCGCATCCGCCCCGGCCAGCTCGGTCGGTTCGCCGAACGCCTCGTCCATCGACAGTTGCTCAAGCACCGGCATCGGGCCGCGGAGAGCGTCGAACACGGACTTGCTCAACATGCCGTAGAGGCGGCCCCGCGGCGGCAGCACCACCGCGCCCGGACCCACCAGCCTGCGGGCCTGATGCATCGGCATGGCCGAACGCGCGCCGAAGACCCTCGCCTCGTAGCTGGCCCCGGCGACGACACCGCGTCCGCCGAGACCACCGACGAGAACCGGGCGGCCGCGGAGCGTCGGCCGGGTGAGCTGCTCGACCGACGCGAAGAACGCGTCCATGTCGAGGTGCAACACCCACCGACGACTCACCTGGTGCAAAATACCCGCCCGGTCCGACAGGTCATGCCTTGGCGATCGCCGCCCGCACACCCTCACCGAGTTCGACGGCGTCGCCCGGCGCCTCGGCCAGTTCCAGCTCGACGGCGAGGATCTCGCCCGCGATCAGCTCCCGGTGCGCGAGCGCCCAGTCCCGCCGTTCCGCGGGCACGTCGAGGACGACGGTGATCCGGTCGGACACCTCGAGCCCGGCGGCGCGCCGCGCGTCCTGCAACTCGCGGATACGGTCCTTCGCCCACCCCTCGGCTTCCAGTTCCTCGGTGACCGCCGAGTCCAGGACGACCAAACCGGCCCCATCGGGCAGGGCTGCCGTCGACTCCGGTTCGGCGGCGACCAGCCGCTGCGTGTACTCCTCCGGCAGCAACTCGATCCCCGCCGCGACGACGACGCCGTCCGAGTTCTCCGACCAGTCACCGGCCTTGACGGCCTTGATGACGGTCTGCACGTCCTTGCCCAGGCGCGGCCCCGCGGCGCGCGCGTTGACGACGAGCTCGAACCGGCCGTGCACGTCCACGTCGGTGGTGAGGTCGACCTTCTTGACGTTGACCTCGTCGGCGATGAGACCCAGATACGGGCGCAGGCGCTCCGCGTCGTCGGACGCGACCGTCACCTCGGGCAGCGGCAGCCGCACCCGAAGGTTCTGCGCCTTGCGCAGGCCCAGCACCGTCGAGCACACCGACCGCACCTCGTCCATCGCCGACACCAACTCCGCATCAGCCGGCAGCTCACCCTGGGCAGGCCAGTCCGCGAGATGCACGGACCGTCCGCCGGTCAGTCCCCGCCAGATCACCTCACTGACCAGCGGCAGCAACGGAGCGGCGAGCCGGGTGACCACCTCGAGCACCGTGTGGAGGGTGTCGACGGCGTCCTTGTCCTCGTCCCAGAAGCGCGAACGCGACCGCCGCACATACCAGTTCGTCAGCGCGTCGCAGAACGTGCGCAGTTCGTCGCACGCCCCGGCGATGTCGTTCGTCTCGAGCGCGCCGGTGATGGCGTCCCGGGTTCCGGCCAGCTTCGCGAGGATGTACCGGTCCAGGACATTCGTCGAATCCGTGCGCCATTCACCGGACGTCGGCGCGTACAGCTGCAGGAAGCTCCACGCGTTCCACAGCGGCAGCAGCGCCTGCCGGACACCCTCGCGGATGCCCTGTTCGGTGACGACGAGGTTCCCCCCGCGCAGGATCGGCGAGGACATGAGGAACCAGCGCATGGCGTCCGAGCCGTCGCGCTCGAACACCTCCTTCACGTCCGGGTAGTTGCCCTTGGACTTGCTCATCTTCAGTCCGTCTTCGCCCAGGACGATGCCGTGGGCCGCAACGGTCTTGAAGGCGGGACGATCGAACAGCGCCGTCGCCAGCACGTGCAGCGTGTAGAACCAGCCGCGGGTCTGGCCGTTGTACTCCACGATGAAATCGCCCGGGAAGTGGCTGTCGAACCATTCGCGGTTCTCGAACGGGTAGTGCACCTGCGCGTACGGCATCGACCCGGACTCGAACCAACAGTCGAGGACCTCGGGCACGCGCCGCATCATCGACTTCCCGCTGGGGTCGTCGGGGTTCGGACGCACCAGGTCGTCGATCATCGGCCGGTGCAGATCCGTCGGGCGCACCCCGAAGTCGCGCTCGAGTTCGTCGAGCGAGCCGTACACGTCCGTGCGCGGGTACGCCGGGTCGTCGGACACCCACACCGGAATCGGGCTGCCCCAGTATCGGTTGCGGCTGATGTTCCAGTCGCGCGCGCCCTCGAGCCACTTGCCGAACTGTCCGTCGCGGATGTGCTCGGGGACCCACGTGATGTCCTGGTTCAGCTCGACCATGCGGTCGCGGAACTTGGTGACCGCGACGAACCACGACGGGACCGCCATGTAGATCAGCGGCTGCCCGCTGCGCCAGCTGTGCGGGTACGAGTGCTCGATCGTCTCGTGCCGCAGCAACTTTCCAGCAGCCTTGAGGTCCTTGATGATCACGGGGTTCGCGTCGAACACCTGGAGACCCTCGTAGGGCGGCACCATCGCCGTGAACTTGCCGCCCGGGTCGAGCGGCTGCACGATCTCGATTCCGTTCGCCGTGCAGTACTCCATGTCCTCTTCACCGAAAGCCGGTGCGAGGTGGACGATTCCGGTACCGGACTCGGTGGTGACATAGTCGGCGGAGATGACGCGGTGCGCGTTCTCGTGTCCGACGAAGAAGTCGAACGGCGGGTCGTAGCGGAGCCCGACGAGGTCCGAACCCTTGTGCTCCGACAGCACCTCGGGTGCCTCGCCGAGTTCGCGGGCATAGTGACCCAGCCGATCCTTGGCGAGCACGTAGCGCTTGCCGTCGGCGCCCGTCACCTGGACGTAGTCGATGTCCGGGTGCACCGCGACAGCGAGGTTGGACGGCAGCGTCCACGGCGTGGTGGTCCAGATGATCGCGTTGGCGCCGTCGAGCGGGCCCTCACCGTGCAGCGGCATGTCGACCGTGACGGCGGGATCCTGGCGCATCTTGTACGCGTCGTCGAGCCGGGTCTCCTGGTTCGACAGCGGCGTCTGCTCGTACCAGCTGTACGGCAGCACACGGAAGCCCTGGTAGATCAGGCCCTTGTCGAACAGTTCCTTGAACGCCCACATGACCGACTCCATGAAGTCGAGGTCCAGGGTCTTGTAATCGTTGTCGAAGTCGACCCACCGGGCCTGCCGGGTGACGTAGTCGCGCCACTCGTCCGTGTACCGCAGCACGGAGGATTTGCAGTACTCGTTGAACTTCTCGAGACCCATGACGTCGATCTCGGACTTGTCCTTGATCCCGAGTTGCTTCTCCGCCTCGAGTTCGGCGGGCAGTCCGTGGCAGTCCCAGCCGAATCGGCGCTCGACCTTGTTGCCGCGCATGGTCTGGAACCGCGGGATCAGGTCCTTGACGTACCCCGTCAGGAGGTGGCCGTAGTGCGGGAGACCGTTCGCGAACGGCGGACCGTCGTAGAACACGAATTCGGGGGCGTCGTCGCGCTGGGCGACCGATGCCCGGAAGGTGTCGTCCTCGTCCCAGCCGGCCAGCACACGCTGCTCGATCTGGGGGAACCGGACACCCGCATCCTGGGAGACGCCGTAGTCGACCTTGGGGTAGGACTCGTTGCTGCTGGTCACGTTGCTGGTGTCGGTCACCGCGATCTCCTCGTGCCTGACGTACTCGGCACGGGGACGACGGAGACGCCTCCTGCGTCACCACCGCGGTACCACCCCGCTTGCACCCCGGAGGGCGCCTCTCGGTGCCAGGCTGTGACGGGCCCACCCGTTCGGTTCTACTGAGCCGGCGTACCGGCCGTTCTTCCGAAGGCTCCCCGGTGATGGCCGGATCGTCGCCGCGAAACTCGGTTACTGAATTATTCGCTGAATGCAGTCTAGCCGCCACCGGCGTGCGGCAGCTCAGTCGCCCTCGTCGGAACCGGGCGTCGTGTCCGCGTCCCGAGCGGGACCGCGTTCACCGGGAACACCGCTCGCGGGTTGCCCCGGCACGGTCGCCGCCTTCTTGCCCGCGAGGGCGCTGACGAGCAGCAGGACCGCTCCGGCGACGCACACTACGATGCATCCCCAGGCCCACACGACCGAACCGGTCATCAGAGCCACCACCAGGAGAGCGAACCCCACCGCTGCAAGAGCGAGTGTCACGACCAGCACGGCTCAACCTCTATCCGGGCCGCTGGCTGGGCAACTACCGCGCGCTCAGTCAGCTATTGCCCTTGGCGTAGGACTGGCTGTAATTGGACTGCGATCCACCCTGCGCGAACGAATCCTGACCGCCGTCCACCGGAACCGCGGATCCCCGCTGCTCCAGTTCCTCGAGCTGCGACTCCAGGTACGACTTCAGGCGCACACGGTATTCGCGCTCGAATGTCTTGAGCTGCTCGATACGACCCTCCAGCACGGAACGCTGCTGGTTGATCGTCGCCATGATCTCGGTGTGCTTCTTCTCCGCGTCCGCCTGCAGCGCGTCGGCCTTCTCCTTGGCCTGGCGCAGCTGGGTCTCGGACCGGGTCTGAGCGTCGGTAATCAGCGCTTCCGACTTCTGGCGGGCGTCCGCGATCATCGTCTCGGAACGGGTCCGTGCATCGCTGACCAGCTGCTCCGAGTTGGTGCGCGCGTTGCCGAGCAGCTGCTCGGACTCCGTCTTCGCGTCACTCGTGAGGCGGTCCGCCATCTCCTGGGCGAGACCCAGAACCTTGGCGGCCTGCATGTGTGCGTCGGCGCCCTGTGCAGGAGCGGCCGCAGCCGCAGCGGCGGGAGCCGGTGCCGGCGCGGGAGCCTTGGGCTGCTCGACGACACGAGCCGGCTCCGCCTTGGGGGCGGGAGTCTGTGCTGCGGACGCGGAGCGTGGAGCCTTCTTCGCATCGGCGAGCTCCTTGTCGAGCTCCCCTACTCGCTGCCGAAGGTCGGCGTTCTCCTCGATCAGGCGCGACAACTCTTGCTCGACGAGGTCGAGAAACGCATCGACTTCGTCTTCGTTGTAGCCCCGCTTACCGATCGGTGGCTTGCTGAACGCGACATTGTGCACATCAGCGGGAGTCAGCGGCATGGAAGGATCCCTTCACGCGTCATTTGGCGGTCTAGCAAGCATTCAGTTACAGCGCAGTCTACGTAACGGTGAAACAAGACTGGATCAATGGGGTCCATTCTGTCACACCAGACCCGTAGCACGCGCTTGTCCCTGAACGATCGACATCAGGATGAAGACGATGAACAGCAAGACCATGATGGATAGATCCAACCGCACCCCCCCGAGATTGATCGGGGGGATCAACCGCCGGAGCAGTTTGACCGGAGGATCGGTGACCGTAAAAATCGCTTCGAGGATGACGACCACGACGCCGGTTGGCCGCCAGTCTCGTGCGAAGGTCCGTACGAACTCGACAATGATTCTGCCGATGAGTAGCAGCCAAAAGACAAACAGTATCAAGTAGATCACCGAGAACAAGGCCACACCTTCACTCTGCCTGAGAATGTCCGGCCGATCAAAACGAGCCGCGTGGCCAGGGCTTTCTCCGCCACAGCCGCCGCGGCCCGCGTCGTTTCGGACGTTCGGATCCCGATGGTCGTTTCCCCCGCTCCCCGGTTTACTTCTGGCTGTAGAAGCCGGTTTCCGCGATGCGGCGACGCTCCTCGGCGGAGACGTCGATGTCTGCGGGTGAGAGCAAGAACACCTTCGTGGCCACCTTGTCGAAGGACCCGCGCAGCGCGAATGCCAGTCCGGCGGCGAAATCGACGAGGCGCTTGGCGTCGGCGTTGCTCATCTCGACGAGGTCCATGATGACGGGGGTGCCGTCACGGAACCGCTCGCCGATGGTCCGGGCCTCCCCGTAGTCGCGGGGACGCAGCGTGGTGATCTTGGACAGCGGGCCCCCTTCGTCGAAGAGGGGTCCGCGACGACTCTCCACCCGCTCGGACCGCGTGTCGACCGCCAGCGCGCCGCGGGTGCTGCCGCGCACAGCACCGCTCGCACTGGGACGGGCCGACCGGACGGCCACCGGTTCGACCCGGGACGAGTGCCGCGGGCCGTCGTACCGGTCGAAGTCGTCGTCGAGGTCGTCCCGGCGGCCGGGAGCATAGGCGGCCTTGCTGAAGGCCGGCTCCGCGAAGTCACGGTCGTCGCGGTCGAGGTACGGATCACGTCCACTGTCACGCGCCGGGCGAGCGGGCCTGCGCGCAGGTTCCGGCTCGTCCAGGTACTCGTCCTCGTAGTCGTCGAGGGGAACCATGCCGAAGTAAGCCTTGAACTTGTGCAGACTGCTCATTGATCGACCTTCCTTGGCGCGGCGGACAGGATCCAACTGCGACCGGTCGCAGCGGTGTGGACGGGTTGGCGATCACCTGGGCGATCTATTTCGAGGTTATAGGCCTCGAACCCAACAGCGCGGTTCCGACACGCACGCACGTCGACCCGTGTCGGACAGCGTGCTCGAGATCATTCGTCATGCCTGCTGAGAGGTCCGTCGCATCCGGATGGTCGCGCCTGAGCCGCGCGTGTATCTTCTCCAGTTCCTCGAACGCCGCGTCCGGGTCGGCGTCGATCGGCGGAACCGCCATCAGCCCGCGGTATTCGAGTCCCGGCGACGACTGCACCTCCGCCGCAAGGTGTTCGAGGTCGGCGATCGCGGCACCGCCGCGCTGCGGATCGCCGTCCAGACTGACCTGCAGCAGCACCCGCAGCGGCTCGGGCCGCTCCCCCGCCTCGAGAGCCGCGGTCGCCGCGCGGCCGAGGGCGCCGACGAGTCGTTCGCTGTCCACCGAGTGGATGGCGTACGCCCAGTGCGCGACGGCCTTCGCCTTGTTGCGCTGGAGGTGTCCGATCATGTGCCACCGCACCGACGGATCCGTCACCGCGGTCCGGAACTCCGCGATCTTGGCCGTGGCCTCCTGCTCACGTGACTCCCCGAATTCGCGGCACCCGAGGTCGTACAGGATCCGCGCGTCGGATTCGGGGAAGAACTTGGTGACGGGCAGCAGCGACACCTCCGCGGGGTCGCGGCCGGCGTCCCGGCACGCCGCGTCGAGCCGTGCACGCACAGCGCCCAGCGCAGCCTCGATCTCCCCGACCCTGCCCATCGTTTCCACTCCCACGCCGAATCCTCGCCGCCCACCGGCGGCCGTCGTCACATGCTGTCTTGCCCAGTATCCATCCAGATCACCGCCGCGAGGCGACCGGTCGGGGCCTGCCGGCGATGACTGAACAGCGTCTGGTCCTCGATGGTGCAGCGCGGATCCTCCGCCACTCCCGAGACACCCGCGTCGAGCAGTTGCTTCCGCAGACCGGCCCGCAGGTCGAGGCCGGGGGTCCCCTTGACGGTGCGGGTGGCGCTGCCGGGAAGGAATTTCTCGACGTCCGCCTGCATCGCCGCGGGGACCTCATACTGTCGGCCGCTCGCCGCCGGACCCAGGAACGCGCCGATCCGGTCGACCCGCGCCCCCTGCTCGACCATGACGTCGAGCACCCGCGGAACGATGCCGATGCGGGCGCCGATCCGGCCGGCGTGGACGGCGGCGATCACCCCGGCCTCGTCGTCGGACAGCAGCACCGGGACGCAGTCGGCGCTGAGGGTCGCGAGTGCGAGCCCCGGCACCGTCGTCACCAGCGCGTCCGTGGCGGGCACCGGCACGTCGGTGGGCCCGTCGACCACGGTCACGTTGCGACTGTGGATCTGCTCCATCCAGACCAAGCGGTCGAAGGCCACGCCGATGTTGTCGGCCAGCCGATGCCGGTTCGCCTCCACCGCGGCCGGATCGTCGCCGACGTGATCACCGAGGTTGAACGTGTCGTACGGTGCGACGGACTGCCCGCCGGCACGGGTGGTGACGACCCGGCGAACCCTGAAATCGGGGGCTGACGACGAACTCAACGACGCATGAAGGAGGGCACGTCGACTTCGTCTTCACCCTCCTCGTCGGACACCGGCACCGCACGGGACTGACCGTTTCCCGGAAGCGGCGGCAGACTGCTCGGGCTCTGGTGGGAGCTGATCGTCTCTCGGGTCACCGACATCGGCTCGCTGTGCTGCTGCTCGGCCTGCTGTCCGACCTCGCCCGCCCGCCCGGCACCGATGGCACTGCGACCGGCGGCGCCCGACTCGACCGGCCGACGGGCGGGGGCGCCGCCGTCGAACCCGGCGGCGATGACGGTGACCCGCACCTCGTCGCCGAGCGAATCATCGATGACGGTGCCGAAGATGATGTTCGCGTCGATATGGGCAGCTTCCTGCACCAGCGACGCCGCCTCGTTGATCTCGAACAGGCCGAGGTCGCTGCCACCGGCGATCGAGAGCAGCACGCCGCGCGCACCCTCCATCGACGCCTCGAGCAGCGGAGAGTTGATCGCCGATTCCGCGGCCTTGATGGCCCGGCCCTCGCCGCGCGAGGATCCGATGCCCATCAGCGCGCTACCCGCGCCGGACATGACGCCCTTGACGTCGGCGAAGTCGACGTTGATCAGACCGGGGGTGGTGATGAGGTCGGTGATGCCCTGGACACCGTTGAGCAGGACCTCGTCGGCGCTGCGGAACGCGTCCATGAGGCTGACTGCGGCGTCACCGAGCTGCAGGAGGCGGTCGTTCGGGATCACGATGAGGGTGTCGCACGATTCACGCAGCGACTGGATGCCGGTGTCGGCCTGGCCACCGCGGCGCTTGCCCTCGAAGGAGAAGGGGCGGGTGACGACACCGACGGTGAGGGCCCCGAGCTTGCGCGCGATACTCGCCACGACCGGTGCGCCGCCGGTACCCGTGCCGCCGCCCTCGCCTGCGGTCACGAACACCATGTCGGCGCCCTTGAGGACTTCCTCGATCTCGTCCTTGTGGTCTTCTGCGGCCTTGCGGCCGACTTCGGGATCCGCGCCGGCTCCGAGCCCGCGGGTGAGCTCCCGGCCGACGTCGAGCTTGACGTCGGCGTCACTCATCAGCAGCGCTTGCGCGTCGGTGTTGACGGCAATGAACTCGACTCCCTTGAGTCCCTGCTCGATCATCCGGTTGACTGCGTTCACGCCGCCGCCGCCGATGCCGACGACCTTTATTACGGCGAGGTAGTTGTGCGGGGGCGTCATCGGCTCTCGCCTTCCATGAGTGTGTATCACGCTTTCGTACAGATCAGTCCAGCCTGAACCCTCAACCTCAACCATAGGGTTACGGTTATGTCAAGTGCTGCCCGACTAGAGCGAAACGCTATGCACCGCCATACGGATACGCCATTAGGCGCGCCGAGACGCGCCGAGTTATTTGACGAACTCGCCCGCAACTCTTTCGCATCCGGGTCACGACCCCTCACCGCACCGTCGGCAGGTCGGGACTCGACACGTCGTACGTCTGCCCGGGCTGGGTGAGCAGCGGCAGGGTGACCGCAGCCTTGCGCTCGGACTTCTCCGTGCCGCCCCACACCACGGTCCGGCCGTCGAGCAACGTCACCGCGATATCCGAAATCGACTTCGCCACAATCTGTCCCACCTGACCGCGGAGCTGAGGCGGCATCGACTCCAGCACCTCGATCGCAGCCTCCGTCGACGGGTCGCCCCACCCCGGCGTCTCCGTCACCAGACGCGGCACCCCCGGCGGCGGCGGTGCGATCTCGTAGTCCACGGCCTCCGCGTCGAGAAGATGGGTACCGCCAGGGTTGTCGACGAACACGACGGGCACCCGCTCGGTTACCGTGACCCGGATGGTGGACGGGTACACCCGCTGGACGCGCGCGGACGCCACCTTCGGGATCGCGGCGACCCGCTGAGCCGCGCCCTCCGTGTCGACACGCAGCAACGGCTGCCCCTGCGGCACCGCCAGCACCTGGCGAATCTGCTCCTCGGAGACGGACGTCGCCCCCGCGACGTCCGTCTCCCGCACCGACAGCAGCGGCGTGAACCAGGCGACGAGGCCGAGCGCCACGACCACGACGACACCGACGACGCCCATCACCGCGGGCCGCCGGTACCACGGTCGCTGCGACGTCTCCGCCGCCGCGGGCTTCCGTGCCGCCGAAGCCGATTCGCGGGTGCGCCGCGTTCCGGGGTCGGTGACCGTCGAGGTGCGCCGACGCGAGGACGTCCGATCGCTCGCCGTCGCGCGGGCACCGGCCTCACGCCCCGGCCTCGGACTGCGCTGGACGTCGCGGCGGACAGGGCGGTCCGGCCGCTCCGACCGGCCCCGACGCTCCCGCGTCATCGCGACGGGTGGTGGTGCGGAGCCGCACGCAGAGCGTCGAGGATCTGGTTGCCGAGCATCGTCACGTCACCGGCACCCATGGTGATCACCACGTCCCCGGGGGTCGCGAGGGCCGCGACCTGCCGCGGCGCCTGCGACAGGTCGGGCTGGTAGTGCACCGGCTTCGACACCGACAGCGCGACCAGGGCGCCACTGACACCCGGGAGCGGTTCTTCCCGCGCGCCGTACACGTCGAGGACCACGACCTCGTCGGCGAGGTCGAGCGCGTGCCCGAATTCTTCCGCGAATGTTGCTGTGCGGGAGTACAGGTGGGGCTGGAACACCACGATGACCTTGCCGCTGCGCACCGAGTCCTCGGATTCGCGACGGTCGGCCTCGTGGGGCTGGCGCACCAGATCGGCGGCGGCGCCGAGCACGGCACGCACCTCCGTGGGGTGATGCGCGTAGTCGTCGAACACGCGGACCCCGTGCTCGCGGCCGGTGAACTGGAACCGGCGGTGCACTCCCCCGAATCCGGCAATGCCTTCGAGGATCTCGTCCACGTCGGCACCGGCTTCCCGGGCGGCGAGGAGAGCGGCCAGAGCGTTGAGCGCCATGTGCCTGCCGGGCACACCCATCCGGACCGTCCTCGGCGACTGTTCGCCGGCCAGCTGGAACTGCAGCACTCCGCCGACGTCCCGGGCCTCGAAACTCAGCAACCGCGCGCCGACCTCGACGCCGTCGACGGGTGCGAAGGCCCCGTCGGTGTTCTCGGCGCTGCCGTATCCCAGCACCCGCACACCGGGCAGTCCCCGCGCCGCCACCCGCTGCGCGAGCGCCGCGGACCCCGGATCGTCGAGACAGGAGACGAGCAGACCGCCGGGCGACAGACGCGCCGCGAAATCGTCGAACACCTGGATGTACGCCTCGGTGCTGCCGAAGTAGTCGAGGTGGTCGGCTTCGACGTTGGTGACGACGACGACGTCCGGTTCGTACTGGAGCAGCGAACCGTCGCTCTCGTCGGCCTCCGCGACGAACACGTCGCCGCTGCCGTGGTGGGCGTTGGTTCCGGCCTCGTTGAGTTCGCCGCCAACTGCGAACGACGGATCGAAACCACAGTGTTGCAGCGCCACCACCAGCATCGACGTGGTCGACGTCTTACCGTGGGTGCCCGACACCAGCAGGGTACGGTGCCCCTGCATCAGCGAGGCCAGCACCGCGGGTCGCAGGATCACCGGTATGCCGCGCCGGGCCGCCTCCACGAGTTCCGGGTTGTCCTTCGGGATGGCGGCGTGCGTGGTGACCACGACGGTCGGGCCGCCGGGCAGCAGGTCGAGCGCGCCGGCGTCGTGACCGATCCGCACGTGCGCGCCGCGGGCACGCAGCGCGAGGACGCCGCGGCTCTCCTTGGCGTCCGATCCGGACACCTGCCCACCCCTGGCCAGCAGGATCCGCGCGATTCCGGACATTCCGGCGCCGCCGATCCCGACCATGTGGACACGTTCCAACTCCGCGGGCAGGTCGGTCATCGGGTTCCCCTTGTCAGCGCGGCCACGTCGAGCACGATGCGCGCAACCTCGGTGGCTGCGCTGCGGTGACCCGCGCCGGCCGCGCGTCGCCCCATGTCCTCGAGCTGTGCGGGATCACGCAGCAGAGGGATCACGGTCTCCGCGACGAATCCGGCGGACAGGTCTCCGTCGGCCACAATCATTCCACCTCCGGCGGCGACCACCGGTCGCGCGTTCAGTTCCTGCTCCCCGTTGCCGTGTGGCAGCGGCACGTACACCGCGGGAAGCCCCACCGCCGACACCTCCGCCACCGTCATCGCACCCGACCGGCAGATCACCGCGTCCGCGGCCGAATAGGCGAGGTCCATCCGCGACAGGTAGGGAACGGCCACGTACGGCGGGCCGCCCGGTGTCGCGGGAACGTCGAGGGTGTTCTTCGGTCCGTGCGCGTGCAGGACGGCCACACCGGCCGCTGCCAGCGACTCGGCCGCGCCCGACACGGCCTCGTTGAGCGACCGCGCGCCCTGCGAACCACCGAAGACGAGCAGTACGGGACCGTCGGCGGGGAGCCCGAAATGTGCGCGCGCCTCCGCCCGCAGGGCCGCCCGGTCGAGACCGGTGATCGACGCCCGGACCGGGATCCCGAGGATCTCCGCGTCCGAGCGACCGCGTGCGGAGACTCCGGAACCGGCGACCGCGGCCAGGACCCGGGCGGCCCGGCGGGCACCGATCTTGTTCGCTATCCCGGCACTGGCGTTCGCCTCGTGCACCACGATCGGAATGCGGCGCCGACGGCGCAGCAGTCCGGGGCCGGCCGCCAGATATGCCGGCAGCGCGACGTACCCGCCGAATCCGACGACGACGTCGGCACCGGTCGCATCGAGCACCTCGCGGGTGCGGCGCACCGACGCGCGCACCCGACCGGGAAGTCGCAGCAGGTCGAGGGTGGGTTTACGGGGCAGCGGCACCGGCGGTATGAGCTCGAGCGGGTAGCCCCGCTCGGGAACCAGGGTGGTTTCGAGGCCACGCGCCGTACCGAGAGCGGTCACCACCGCGGTGTCGTCGATCGCCTTGATCGCATCGGCCACTGCCAGAGCCGGTTCGATGTGCCCGGCGGTACCACCACCGGCCACGATCACCGACAGGGTGGACTTGTCGCCGTTCACCTACGAAATCCTCGCTCTCCTGCTCGGCCACCCGAGCTTCGCTGTTGACGTGCACCTCGTTCGGGGGTGCGGCCCTTGCCGCGTTCGGGGCGGCCCTTCTCGTATGTGACGCTGCGGGTCCGTGGGGCCATCTCCCGACCGGCCCGCCGGCGGGCCTCGGCGCGGCGCACCGCCTCGGCGCGTGCCGCGTCGGCCCGCACCGGCGAATACGCCTCCGGCTTGCGGAGCCGCAGGAGACGACCGAACGGGCCGTCCTGTCCGGAGTGCAGCGCCGCGACCGCCTCCGGTTCGTGCCGCGCCGCGTTGGCGACGAGGCCGAACATGAACAGTGTGGTGGCCGTCGACGTTCCGCCGGCGGACACCAGCGGCAACTGCAGGCCGGTGACGGGCAGCAGCCCGATCACGTATCCGACGTTGATGAATGCCTGTCCGGTGATCCACACCGTCGCAGTTCCGGTGAGCAGGCGTAGGAAGGGGTCGGCGGATCGGGCCGCGATGCGCAGGCCCGTGTACACGAACAGTCCGAACAAGCCGAGGACGGCGGCGCCGCCCAGATATCCGAGCTCCTCGCCGATGATCGCGAAGATGAAGTCGTTGTGGGCGTTCGGCAGGTAGCTCCACTTCGCGCGGCTCTGCCCCAGCCCTCGCCCCAGGATGCCGCCGTCGGCGAGCGAATACATCGCCTGCCGCGACTGGTACCCGATGCCCTGCGGGTCGGAACCGGGATTGAGGAACTCGCGCACGCGAGCGGAGCGGTAGCCGGCGGTGAGCGCGAGGATCACGATTCCTCCGAAGCCGGTCCCGAGGATCGCGATGAACAGCTTCAGCGGCAGGCCCGCGAACCACAGCAGGGCCATCAGGATGATGGCCAGCGAGACCGTCGTTCCGAGGTCGGGCTGCAGGATGATCAGGACGAACGCGACGAGCGCGGCCGGCACCAGCGGAACGAGCATGTCCCGGATACTGGAGATGTCGCTGCGCCGCGACGCCAGGATGTGCGCACCCCACACTGCCAGCGCGATCTTGGTGAGCTCGGCGGGCTGCAACGAGAATCCCGCCACGACGAACCAACCCCGGGTGCCCTGGGACACGGTGCCGATGCCGGGTATGAGGACCAGGACCAGCAGGATGATCGTGACCGCGAAGGCCGGGAACGACAGGGCGCGCATCACCCGGACCGGGATCTGCAGCGCCGCGTAGAACAGGCCGAGCCCGAGAGCCGCGAACAGCGCCTGCCGGGTGAAGAGGGTGTATGCCGAACCGTCGGAGGCGTAGGCCTCGACGCTCGAGGACGACAGCACCATCACCAGGCCGAGGACCGTCAGCAGAAACGCGATGGTGACCACGAGGTGGAACGACGCCAGAGGCCGCGACAGCCAGGCCCCGATCCGGGTGCGCGGGCCACGCGGAGGTGCCGTGCGCGTGCGGGGACTCGACGGTGCACGCTTCGCCACCCCGGGGGCGGCCGCCGTGCGGGGCGGGGACCGCCGTCCTTCGGGGACGCGGCGGGTGCGGGCTCCGGCGGAGGTCATCGCAGCGTCCTGGAGATGTCCGACTCGTCGAGCCTGCCGACGGCGTCCGCGAAGCTGCGCCCCCGGTGGCCGTAACTGTCGAACATGTCGAGCGAGGCCGCCGCGGGCGCCAGGACGACGGAATCCCCCGCCGTTGCCAGCGCAGCCGCTTCGCGCACGACGACACTCATCACGGCGTCGCTGTCGGTGTCCGCCGGCAGCACCAGCCGGTGCGTCGCGGTCTGCGGGACTGCACTCACACCTGCATCGTCTCCCGTTTCGACAGTGACCACGGGAACCTCGGGGGCGTGTCGCGCAA
Organism: Rhodococcus sp. A14; assembly: GCF_011603105.1. Taxonomy (NCBI): domain Bacteria; kingdom Bacillati; phylum Actinomycetota; class Actinomycetes; order Mycobacteriales; family Nocardiaceae; genus Rhodococcus; species Rhodococcus sp. A14. The sequence goes on from NZ_JAAOQS010000023.1 coordinate 89,807, forward strand.
GGGACTCTGCGATCTGCCTCGCGTCGCGGCCGAGCAGGACGGCGCCGGCGAGGCGACCCGCCACCTCGCGGACGAGGTCGTCGACCCGCGCACCCTTCAGCAGACCACCGGCGATCCACACCACCCGCTCGTGGGCGAGGATCGACGGGCGGGCGGCGTGCGGGTTGGTGGCCTTGGAGTCGTCGACGAATGTCACTCCCCCGACGTCGGCGACGTGTGCCGCGCGGTGCGGGCCCACGACGTGGGCGGCCAGACCTGCAGCGACGGCGTCCGGCGGAACTCCGATCGCCCGGGCCAGAGCCGCCGCGGCCAGGGCATCCATCTGTCCGGCAGGCCCGGGCGGGGTGATCCCCTCGGCCGGGGCAAGCCGCTCGCCGTCGGCGAACGCGCGGTCGACGAGATACCCGTCCTCGACACCCAGTTCGCCTGACGCCGGCACACCGAGCCGGAAACCCAGGGTCCGGTCTGCGAGGGACGAGGAGAAGAGAGAGGACGCGACTTCGTCGTCGAGCCCCAGCAACGCGACCTCACCGGTCAGGGCGCGGGCCTTCGCATCGATGTACGGCTGCATCCCGCCGTGCCAGTCCAGATGATCTTCGGCGATGTTGAGGATCGCGCCTGCGGTCGGCCGGACCGACGGCGCCCAGTGCAGCTGGAACGATGAGAGTTCGACGGCCAGCACCTCTGCCCGGGGTTCGGTCTGCCGCAGGGCGTCGAGTACCGGAAGCCCGATGTTGCCGCAGGCCAGACTCGGCAGCTCGGCCGCCTCGAGGATGGACTGCAGCATGGAGGTCGTCGTGGTCTTGCCGTTGGTTCCGGTGACCACCAGCCACCGCCGGGGCGGGCCGTAGAGCCCGGCCCGGTCGACGTGCCAGGAGAACTCGATGTCGCCCCAGATCGGCACCCCGTCCCCGGCGGCGAGCGAGAGCAGCGGCGCGTCCGGACGGAACCCCGGGCTCGTCACGACCAGCGCGAACTCGGCGACGCGGTCCCGCTCGGTGAGCAGATCGTCGATCGGGACGGTCGCGGCGCCGAGACGCGCGCACTCGGCGAGGGCGTCGACGTTCGCGTCGGTGACGGTGACGAGCGCACCGAGGTCACGAAGCGGTTCGATGGTGGCCCGGCCGGAGACTCCCGCACCGGCGACGAGGACGCTGCGACCCCGCAACCAGTCGAGCCCGCCGTGTTCCTCTGCCACGTCGTCAGCCCCCGATCGCTGCCAGGTACTCGCTGTAGAACAGCGCGAGCCCGATCGCGGAAGCGATGGCGGCCAGCAACCAGAACCGGATGATCACCGTGGTTTCCGCCCACCCGGCGAGTTCGAAGTGGTGGTGGAACGGAGCCATCCGGAACACTCGTCTTCGGCTCGACCGGAACACCGCGACCTGGATCACGACCGATGCCGCCTCGGCGACGAACAGCGCGCCGATCACGACCATCAGCAGTTCGGTGCGCGTCGTGATCGACAGTCCGGCGAGCATGCCGCCGAGTGCCAGCGAACCGGTGTCGCCCATGAAGATCTTGGCGGGCGCCGCGTTCCACCACAGGAATCCGATGCACGCACCGGCACCGGCCGCGCAGATCAGGGCCAGGTCGAGCGGATCGCGGACGTCGTAGCAGCCCTTGCCGGGACTCGTCTCGCACGCGTTGCGGTACTGCCAGAACGTGATGATCACGTACGCGCCGAGCACCAGGCTCATGGAACCGGCAGCGAGACCGTCCAGTCCGTCGGTGAGATTGACCGCGTTCGACCAGGCGCTCACCAGGAGGTAGCAGAACGCGACGAACACGACGGAGCCCATCGTGACCGTCGCGATGTCACGCACGTACGACAGGTGTTCACTGCCCGGCGTGAGGTCGTTGGCGCCCCGGAACTGCAGCGCGAGAATGCCGAACGCCACTGCCGCGATGAGCTGGCCGACCAGCTTCGCTGTCTTGTTCAGACCGAGGTTGCGCTGCTTGCGGATCTTGATGAAGTCGTCGAGGAATCCGACCCCGCCGAGCGCCGTCGTGAGACCGAGAACCAGCAGTCCCGATGCCGACGGCCCGTCCGCGTTGTAGCCGATGCCGATCAGGTGCGAACCCCAGTAGCCGGCCCACAGTCCGGCGAGGATGGCGACGCCACCCATCGTCGGGGTGCCGCGCTTCGACTGGTGGCTCGCCGGACCTTCGACACGGATCTCCTGGCCGAATCCCTGACGGGAGAAGGCTTTGATGAGAACGGGGGTCAGCAGAATCGAGACGGCGAGCGCGATGCCCGCCGCGAAGAGGATCTGTCTCACCGCGTAGCCTCCGAACCCTTCTGTCCCGTGCTTCCCGCCAACACCGTGTCCGCAACCTCCCACAATCCGATGGACTGCGACGCCTTGACCAGCACCAGATCACCCGGCGCCAGTTCCTGTTCGAGCAAGGCGACCGCACCGGCGATGTCGGGGACGAGCATCGACTCCTCGCCCCACGAACCCTCCATGACCGCACCCTGGTGCATGGCGCGGGCGGGCCTGCCGGTTCCGACGATGATCAGCCTGCTCACGTCCAGCCGGACGGCGAATCTGCCGATGGCGTCGTGTTCGACCACTGATTCTGGACCCAGCTCGGCCATTTCTCCGAGCACCGCCCAACTCCGGCGCGCCGCACCCCGGCCCGTCCTGGCCATCGACACCAGCGCCTTCAGGGCCGCCCGCATCGAGTCGGGGTTCGCGTTGTACGAATCGTTGACGACGGTCACACCGTCCGGCCGGTCGCGGACGTCCATCCGGCGCGCCGAGACGGCGGCGGCACCGGAGAGGGCCTGCGCGATCTGCTGGAGGTCCGCCCCGCATTCGAGCGCCACCGCCGCTGCGGCGAGCGCGTTGCCGACCTGGTGTTCGCCGTGCACGGCGAGCTCGACGGGCACACTGCCCGCTGGCGCCGTGAGAGTGAAACGCGCCCTTGCCTTCTCGTCGAGCACGATGTCGGTGGCCCGCACGTGCGCGGACTCCGACTGGCCGACGAGGACCACCCGGGCCGACGTGCGCGGGGCCATGGCTGCCACCAGCGGATCGTCTGCGTTGAGGATCGCGACGCCACCGTCGTCCGCCGAGGGCAGCGACTCCGCGAGTTCGCCCTTGGCGGCGGCGATCGCATCACGCGAACCGAATTCGCCGAGGTGCGCCGTACCCACGTTGAGGACGACCCCGATCTTCGGGGGTGCGATTGTCGCGAGGGAGGCGATGTGGCCGCGGCCGCGGGCCGACATCTCCAGAACCAGGTATCCCGTGTCCGCGTCCGCGCGGAGGGCGGTCCACGGGTGGCCGAGTTCGTTGTTGAACGATCCGGGCGGCGCGACGACGGGGCCGAGGGGGCGCAGGACGGCGGCGAGCAGATCCTTCGTCGACGTCTTTCCCGCCGATCCGGTGACGCCGACGACGGTGAGCCCCTTCGCGGTGAGGTCGTCGACGGATGCGCGCGCGAGCTTCGCGAGGGCCGAGAGCACGGCGGCGCCCGATCCGTCGGTGTCGTGCTCGAGTGCCATCGCCTTGCTCGGGATGTCGCTCGGTGTCGGGGTGACGACGACCGCGGGGACGCCGACCGGGCGCGCCGCCAGGACCGCGACCGCACCGGCCTCGACCGCCGAGGCCGCGTGATCGTGGCCGTCCACTCGGGCGCCGGGCAGGGCGAGGAACAGACCCCCGTCGGTGACCTTCCGCGAGTCGAACTCGACCGTTCCCGTCACCTCGGCCGACGGATCGGCGACGTCGTGCAGTTCGCCGCCCACGATCTCGGCGACGCGAGCGAGTGTCATCGGGATCATCGCGCTCCTCCGACCTGTCGCTCGATCGCGTCGCCCAGTACGTCGCGGTCGTCAAATGGGTACTTCACCCCGTGTATCTCCTGACCGATCTCGTGTCCCTTGCCTGCGACCAGAACCACGTCGCCTGCCTGCGCCCAGCCGACGGCGTCGGCGATCGCCTTCGCTCGGTCCGCTACTTCCCACACCTGTCCCCGCTCGGATTCGGGCACTCCGAGAGCGCCCTCGCGGACCGCGGCCCTGATCTTCGCCGGATCCTCGGTGCGGGGGTTGTCGTCCGTGATGATCAGCAGGTCGGCTCCGCGCGCGGCCGCGGCGCCCATCAGCGGCCGCTTGCCTGCGTCGCGATCGCCGCCCGCACCCACGACGACGGCGACGCGGCCGTGCACCTGCTCGCGCAGCGTCGCGATCACGGCCTCGACCGCTGCGGGCTTGTGCGCGTAGTCGACGACGGCGAGGAAGTCCTGCCCTCGGTCGATCCGCTGCACCCGGCCCGGCACGTCGACCCCGGCGATGCCCGCGACGGCGTCGCGCGGATCGACACCCAGCGCCGCGCACAGCGCGACGGCAAGGGAAGCGTTGGCGACGTTGTACTGCCCCGGCAGACGGAGCTCCACGTCGAGTGTGGTGCCCTCGGCCGTGGTGAGCGCGAAGGTCTGCGAGCCCGAGGACGACACCGTCGCCGGGCCCGCCGTCCACACCGCGCCCTCACTCTCCGGCGTGGTGCCCACCGTCGTCACCATCGAGTGCGCGCCGCGCGCGACGTCGGCCATCCGCTGGCCCCACACGTCGTCGACACAGATGACGGCGTGCTGTGCATGGACGGACGAATCGGCTGCGAAGAGCCGCGCCTTGGCGGCGAAGTAGTCCTCGAAGTCGCGGTGGAAGTCCAGGTGGTCCTGGGAGAGGTTCGTGAACGCGCCCACGTCGAAGCGGACTCCGTCGACGCGGCCGAGCGACAGCGCGTGGCTGGACACCTCCATGACCACCGTGTCGACGCCCTGCTCGAGCATCACCGCGAACAGGGCGTGGAGCTGCGGCGCCTCGGGCGTCGTCAGTGCGCTCGGCACCCGGCGGCCACTCATCCGGGTCTCGATGGTGCCCACGAGACCGGTCGTCCGCCCCGCGGCGGTGAGCGCGGCCTCGACGAGATACGAGGTCGTGGTCTTCCCCGACGTCCCGGTGATACCGATGACCTGCATCTTCTCCGAGGGCCGGCCGTAGATGGTGGCCGACAGCTCGCCGAGAACACCCCGTGGGTCGTCGTGGACGAGCACCGGCATGTCGGAGCCCAGTGCGGACACCAACTCGAATCCGGCCTCGTCGGTGAGGATCGCGGTCGCGCCGCAGGCGAGAGCGTCGGCGGCGAATTCCGCGCCGTGCGCGCGGGCCCCGGGAAGGGCCGCGAACAGATCGCCCTCGATGATCCCCTGGGCGCGGAGATCCACCCCGGTGACGATCACGTGCTCGGCGGTTCCGGTGGGTGCCTCGACCCTCGCTCCGGCGAGCGCTGCCAGAGCGCTCACCGTGGTACGGACCGGCTGGGCGGGGCGAAGGCTGTCTGTGACCTTCGCCTCCACTGACGCCGACTGCGGGCGGGACGGAACAGGCACCGGGCTCCTCTCGGATGTCGACTCTCACTGACAACGGCGTAGTGCACGGATCGATACAGCGTGCTACCTCGGCAGTTCCCTGCGTCCACGGAAAAGTCCGTGTCCACTGAACGGCCGACGTGTCAGATTACCGCGAGAGCTCTCGGAACCCGATTCGGCCGACCTTCGCTCAATCGGCCTGCAGCACCAGCCTGCGTCCGGGGTCCGGGGACATCGGCACGCTGTCGCGTTGCAGCATCCAGGACGCGATGTTGTGGAACAGCGGTGCGGCGGACTGCCCGCCGGAGCCGTCCGCGCTGCGTGTCGGCGCGTTGAGCATGATTCCGACGACGTACCGCGGGTTGTCGGCCGGGGCGATCCCCGCGAACGTGATCCAGTAGTTCGAGTTCGAGTAGCACTTGCAGGCGGGATCGACCTGCTGGGCGGTGCCCGTCTTGCCGCTGATCTGGTATCCGTCGACGGCGGCCTGCACCCCGGTACCCCGTTGGTTGCCCGTGTCGTCCTGGGTGACGGACCGGAACATGTCGCGAACGGTGGACGCGGTCTGGGGGCTGACGACCGTCACCTCCTCGGGCGTCTCGGTCTCGGTCCGGTTCCCGGACGCGTCGACCGTCGCCTTCACGATGCGCGGCGGGATGCGGACGCCGTCGTTGGCGATCGCCTGGTACATGCCGGTCATCTGCAGCAGTGTCATCGACAGGCCCTGGCCGATCGGCAGGTTCGCGAACGTGCCCCCCGACCACTGGTCGCGGCTGGGGACGCTGCCGGCGCTCTCACCTGGGAGCCCGACGTCGGTGCGCTGGCCGAGACCGAACCTGGACAGCATGTCCGCGTAGCGGTCCTCCCCCACGCGCTGGGCGAGCATCAGAGTGCCCACGTTGGAGGACTTACCGAACACGCCTGTGGCCGTGTAGGGGGCGACCCCGTGGTCCCAGGCGTCCTTCACCGACACACCCGACATCTGGATGTTGCCGGGGACCTCGAGAACTTCGTCCGGTGTGGTGAGCCCGTACTCGATCGCGGCCGCCGCGGTGACGATCTTGTTGACCGAGCCCGGTTCGAACGGCGTGCTCACCGGCAGGTTGCCCATCTCCACGGTCCGCGGATTGTTGCCCACCCCGATCGCCGGATTGAACGTGCTGTCGTTCGACATCGCGAGCACCTCACCGGTGTGGGAGTCGAGCACGACCGCCGACGCGTCCTTCGCACCGGACTTGTCCTTCGCCATCTGCACCTGCTGCTGGACGTAGTACTGCAGGTCGGAGTCGATGGTGAGCTCGACGCTCGACCCGTCCACCGCCGGTTGCTTGTCGCGCCAGCTGCCGGGAATCACCGCGCCGTCGGAACCTCGGTCGTAGGTCTGGGAGCCGTCGGTGCCGGCGAGAGTGGAGTCGAGCGAGTCCTCGAGGCCGAGCAGTCCGTGACCGTCCCAGCCGGTGGCGCCGACGAGGTTGGCGGCGAGGGATCCGCCGGGGTACTCGCGGATGTCCTGGCGTTCGAGTCCGACCTCCGGGAACTTGTCACTGATCTGCGCGGCGATGTTGGGGTCGACGCTGCGCGCCAGATAGACGAACGTGTCGTCGCCGTGCAGTTTCTCCTTCAGATCCTTCTCGGGTGCGGCGTCGCCGAGCCGGTCGTGGATCTCCTTCGCGATAGCGTCGAGACGGGAGTCGACGTCGGGGGCGGTGTCGCTCTTGGCCTTCGCCTCCTCGAGTTCCTTCCGCACCCGTGCGGGCTGGAACGTCAGGGCCTTCGCTTCCATCGTGAATGCGATGGGGTTGGAGTTGCGGTCGGTGATCGACCCGCGCAGCGCCGGATCCACCTCGGTGGTGGTGCGCTGGTTCGCCGCCTCCGCGGACAGTTGTGGTGCGTCGATGACCTGGATCCACAGAAGTTGCACTGCGGCGAGGCCGAGCGCCAAGAACATCACCAGGCGTCCGTACCGTTGTCTGAACGGAAAGGACGCCGAACCGGCGCCCTTGGGGCGCCGGGGACGACTTCTCGGTGCGCTTCGACTCACCGGCGACCGCCGGACGGTGGAGCAGTCGTCGGAGCGGTGGTCGAGGGGATCACGGGAACCAATTGTTCACCCTGCGCTTGGATCTCGGTGCCATTGCCGGGCTGCGGCGTGGCGCGCGGCGACTGCGTCGTCGTCCCGCGGTTGGGGGCGGTCGCGACGGCGTTGCCACGCTGGGTGGGCGGGGCGACGTCCAGCGGCGGCACGGGTGCACCCGACGCCGGGGCCGGCTTTCCGACGACCTCGACGCTGCCGTCGGGGTGGACGACGAGGCGAGCGGGATCGTTGGCGGGCACCATGCCGAGCTTGGCTGCTTCCTCCGCCAGTTTCGGGGCGGAGTTGGCGGTCTCGACGTCACGCTCGAGTGCCGCCTTCTCCTCCGCGAGCGACTGGTTGTGAGCGCGGGCGGCGCTCAGCTGGTACGAGTCCTCCGCGGACCGGGTGGTCAGCAGCAATGTCATGGCCAGGCCCATCGCGAGCAGAACGAGGATCGTTGCCACGAACGGGATGCGGGCGGTGAGCGTGCCGGTGCGGTTCTTACCGGAGACGGCGATCGCGGATCCACTGTGCACGGCCGCGCGCTGGGTGCGCTTCTTGTACGCCCGCTCAGCCGCGCCCGTCCGGGCGGCCGCCCGCGCGGGCCGCATCTCGGTGGAACTCACCTGAACCGTCATGCCGCCGACCTCCTGGCAATTCTTTCTGCAGCGCGCAAACGCACCGGGGCTGATCGTGGGTTCTCTTCGACTTCCTGCTCGGACGCCCGCTCCGCCCCCCGTGTGAGGATCCGGAACTCCGGTCCCATCCCCGGCAGTTCGACAGGAAGCCCCTCGGGGCTCTTCGACTTCGACCTGGGAGTGATTTCCTGCTTGACGACCCGGTCTTCCAGGGATTGGTACGACATGAACACGACGCGTCCCCCGACGGTCAACGCGTCGAGTGCTGCCGGGACCGCGGCGCGCAGTGAATCGAGCTCGCCGTTGACCTCCACTCGAAGGGCCTGGAACGTCCGTTTGGCCGGATGTCCCCCGGTACGGCGGGTCGCCGCAGGAATGGAGCGATACAGCAGTTCGACCAGCGCTGCGCTGGTGGTGAACGGCTCCTTCGCGCGCTGCCGGACGATCTCCGACGCGATCTTGCCTGCGAAGCGCTCCTCGCCGTACGTGCTGAGGATGCGAGCGAGGTCTCCGTGGCTGTACGTGTTGAGGACCTCGGCCGCGGTGATGCCGGTGGTCGGGTCCATCCGCATGTCGAGGGGAGCGTCGATCGAGTACGCGAATCCCCGATCCGATTCGTCGAGCTGCATCGAGGAGACACCGAGGTCGAAGAGGATCCCGTGCACCGACTCCTGCGCGGGGAGGCCCGCCTGGGCGAGCGCATCCTCGATGCCGTCGTAGCGGGTGTGCACGAACGTGATGCGATCGGCGAACGGAGCGAGCCGGCCACCGGCGATCTCGAGCGCGTGCGGATCACGGTCGAGGGCGATGAGCCTCAGCTGAGGGTAGGTCCGCAGGAAGTGCTCGGAATGACCACCGAGACCGAGGGTCGCGTCGATCATGACGGCTCCCCCGCCCTGCGGGTCGTTCACGGTGAGGGCGGGGCCCAGCAGTTCGTCTGCGCGGTGAAGCAGAACCGGGATGTGACCGAAACCATCGGCGGGCGAGGAATCTTCCCCCTCGTGATCCACCATGATCCCTCCGGCTCCTGCTCTGTGGTGCGGGTGAAGCGCCCGAAGCCGGGGTTCACTGCTCGAACTTCTCTTGTCGGCCAGTTGCCGTGGCGAATGCTTCGAGGTCCCTGCCCGAAATGAAAACCTGGCGCTGGGGAAGTGCGTCAGGGTTCCGTCGGACAGAGGCCTCGCGGCATTCGCGGGGACGCGGTCACGCTCAGACGATCTCGCCGAGCGCGACTCCTGTTGCCTGCGAGTAGTTCTCCTCGTTCGCCTCGACGTAGGTCTGCCAGGCTTGCGCATCCCAGATTTCGAGGAAATCGACCGAACCGATCACTACGCAGTCCTTGGAGAGACCCGCGTAACGACGGTGATCTGCCGAGAGGGTGATGCGCCCCTGGGCATCTGCGTGCTGCTCATCGGTACCTGCCGCCAGTCCGCGAACGAAGGCTCGCGCCTCCGGATCGCTTCTCGACGCGGCCGCGGCCTTGCGTGCGAGAGCGGTGAATTCTTCCCGGGGATACACCGCGAGGCTGTGATCCTGACCCTTGGTGACCATCAACCCTCCCGCCAGCGCATCCCGGAACTTTGCGGGCAACGTGAGCCGCCCCTTGTCGTCGAGCTTCGGCGTGTAGGTACCGAGAAACACTCGACACCTCCCACCACGTTCGTATCGAACGCCGTATGCCCGGGCGGTTCACCTTCGCTCCCCGCTGCGCACCACAGTACCCCACTTTCCCCCACTCACAAGGTGGATAACAGCGTGTTGTCGCCCAATTTGCCCAATACTTGCTGGTCAACGCTTATTGCAGAAGGTGGGGGAAAATTCCCGACGTGATCACCGACACGAGCCGAGCCGATCGGGCTCGGTCACACATCAGCCCAAAAAGCAGTAAAAGCCCAGGTGAAAGCACAACGCGAGGGGCCGACGCCCCCACCCCGCGGTTCATCGCGGGGCACAGGGGGGAAAGTGGGGAAACGGGG